>CADBNU010000345.1 GCA_902796085.1 Heyndrickxia coagulans | reverse complement strand
CCACCTTTTTTATCCGTAGTCCAACACTTTTTATCCGTAGTCCAACACTTTTTATCCGTAGTTCCACCTTTTTTATCCGTAGTCCACCCTTTTTATCCGTGGTTCCACCCTTTTTATCCGTAGTAACGAGCGAAACTGATTTTTTAGATACAAAAAAGCCAGGTAATCAATACCTGACTCTTATATTCGATACGTTATTATTCATATTTTTTCAGTACCAATGTAGCGTTATGACCACCAAATCCAAGGGAATTGCTCATTGCATATGTGATGTTTACTTTTCTTGCCTCATTTGGTACATAGTCCAAGTCACAGTCCGGATCTGGATTTTTTAAGTTCATTGTCGGTGGTAAAATTCCTTCCTTCAGTGCCATGGCAGTAAATATGGCTTCCACAGCACCTGCTGCCCCTAATAAATGACCTGTCATAGACTTCGTCGAACTTACAGCTAATTGATAAGCATGATCTCCAAACACTTTCTTAATTGCAGCTGTTTCAAATTTATCATTATAGTCCGTACTTGTACCGTGGGCATTAATATAACCTATTTTGTCCGGTGTAATTCCTGCATCATCAATGGCCATTTTCATTGCGCGCGCACCGCCTTCTCCTTCAGGAGCTGGAGCTGTAATATGATAAGCATCACCTGTTGCACCATAACCTACAACTTCGGCATAGATTTTAGCACCACGTTTTAACGCGTGTTCTAGCTCTTCTAAAACGACAATACCTGCACCCTCACCAATAACAAAACCATCCCGTTCTTTATCAAATGGACGGCTGGCTGTTTCTGGGTCTGGATTTTTGGAAAGGGCAGTATTTGCACAGAAACCAGCAATGGACATGCGCGTAATCGGAGCTTCTGTACCTCCACTAATCATCACATCCGCATCGCCCCGTTGAATGACTTTAAAAGCATCACCTATCGAGTTCGTTCCTGTTGCACAAGCTGTAACTGTACATGAATTAAACCCTTTAGCTCCTAGGAAAATGGAAACTTGTCCAGCAGCCATATCCGGGATCATCATCGGTACGAAAAATGGACTTACTCGACGATATCCTCTATTTAAGAACGACTCAAATTGTTTCTCAAAGGTTTCCATACCACCAATACCAGAACCAATCCAAACACCAACTCGGTCCGCATTGCTATCATCGATCGTTAAATTCGCATCTTGAACTGCCATTAAAGCCGATGCAACAGCATAATGAGTAAAACGATCCATTTTCCGTACATCTTTTTTATCAATAAAATTTGTTGGATCAAAATCTTTTACTTCCGCTGCCACTTTTGCCGGAAAATCATCTGCATTCACACGTGTTAACGGACCAATACCATTTTTTCCTGCTACGGCATTTTCCCATGATGTATAGGCATCATTACCTAAAGGGGAAACCGCACCAATACCGGTAATCACAACCCTGCGCTTTTCCATAATGGACAACTCCTTTATTATTCATATTAATCGTTTTCTATATTACCATTTATAAAAAGACAAACATAGATAATCATCTACTGTACCGGGAATTTTATTTCCCCCATTTCAAACAAATGGCACCCCATGTTAGGCCGCCACCAAAACCGACCATTACGATAATATCATCATCTTGTATTTTTCCTGCTTCAATCTCTTCCACTAATGAAATCGGAATCGATGCGGAGGATGTATTTCCGTATTTCGCAATCGTACTTGACATTTTTTCTACTGGCAATTCAAGTCTTTGTCTTGAAGCCTCCATAATTCTGATATTGGCTTGATGCGGTACTAAGAAATCCACATCTTCTTTTGTTAAACCTGCTTTTTCAATAACATTAAGGGCAGATTCACCCATCTGACGAACAGCAAATTTAAATACTTCGCGACCGTTCATGACGATGTATTCTTCTTGATATAAATGTTTTCCACCAGATCCATCAGCTCCTAATTCAAAGGATAGAATGCCTCTTCCTTCTGAAACTGGTCCCATGACTACTGCTCCTGCCCCATCACCAAAAAGAACAGCAGTACTCCGATCATTCCAGTCCGTAATTTTCGATAGTTTTTCTGTACCAATTACGAGCACATGTTTATAAGCGCCTGACTCAATAAATTGCTTCGCAGTAATCATACCGTACATAAAACCTGCACAAGCAGCACTTACATCCATAGCAGCTGCGTTTTTTGCACCTAATTTGTCCTGAACCATACAAGCAACAGAGGGAAATGAATGATCTGGTGTTACGGTTGCCACTAAGATTAAATCAATATCTTGTACACTTATCTCAGCATCTTCCAACGCTTTAATCGCTGCAAAATATCCCATATCTGAAGTACCAATATCGTCACTTGCAATTCTTCTTTCTTGAATTCCAGTCCGAGTCCGAATCCATTCGTCCGATGTATCCATTCGTTTTTCCAAATCAAAGTTGGTTACCACATTTTCCGGTACATAACGACCAATTCCTAGGATTCCAGCATTCATTTCATTCACTCTCCATATCATGAACTATTTAATCTATACCTTCTAACCATTGACTTTATTATCAAATATTATGACTTGGTACTAATTTTAGCGTAAAATTCTACTTTATTCAATCCTTTTTATTGTTTTTTCTAGAAAACGATAAAAATAGACAAAATATAAAAAAAGTCCCACCAAACAGTGAGACTAAGCTTTTTGAAGATCATTTTCGATGAACTTTTTCATGCTTTTTGGAAAAGATGCATGTTCTTTATTTTCTTCAATCTCTATTATATTGTACTCCTTTCCAATATCTATATTAGGAGAACTTTCAGTATGTGATTTAACATCTATAAATGAATGCAAACATTCTTGCCATCTTTTCTTATTTTTATTTTTCAAAACAAACGTTCCCTCTTTTGCAGTTGTTAAAATTTTTATTGTTTCACTTGCTGCATCAATCACATTTAATATATTTAAATTGCTTTCGATATTTTCTTTCGTTAGTCCTTGATAAAACAAGGAATCTTTCGGTATATTCGTCCCATATAAGTACGGATAGTACACTTTAACAACGTTCTTTGCGCCTAGGTTTTCAAAAATTGACTTAAAATTAATTGTCTCGTGTAGTAAACAAGTAATTTGTTTAAAAAGATTAAGCGATTGAACAATTTGAAGGACTCTTTTCTCATAAGTCTCTTCACTTGAGTAAAATGTTGACCAATCATAAAATGGTATAATGAGATGTTTGTACTCCGGAAGACATTGTTCAATTTTCCCTTCAATTATTTGAAAATTACTGTTTCTGCCGATATATAGTAGTTTTTCTTCAGGAAAAGGTCTTTCATTAAGAGGGATATGAGTCACTTTATAACCTTCATTTAATAGCTGTAGACATACTTCAAAACCTAAAAATCCATCCGCTCCCAAAATATAATAATGATCCATTCCCCCACCTCAAATTTTTATGTTTTTTGAATAAACAAGTTATAACACGATTTCAGCTTCTTTAAATAATTGTTTGGCATAGTAAAGTATTCGTGAACGCTTTTCAGGTAAAAGCACTTGAATATTGCCGATGTCATTTTTAAAATGTCTTTTATATAATTGAATCCATTCATTATCTTGTATGCCATGTTCAAGTATATGAATAATAATATACGGTAATTTGTGTAAAATAACTTTTCCATCTTTCTTTTTGATTAGTTTCTCACATTGATCTTCATGTATAGAATAAGCATCTGCGATTACTTTTAACGCTCTTTTATACATAAACGGTTGATTTTTCAATAAATCAAGTAACCAATTTAATGAAAATATAGGGTTAATAAAAACAATGGACCGAATCATTCCTGCTTTATTTTCAAGGAGATTGGACGCAATCAAAGCTCCTGTTCCTTCGGCAATAATATGAATTTTCTCATTTAAAATTTCTGTTCTTTTTACATATTCATAAAGATCTTTCACTTGTTCAATTGACCGTTCATTTCCCATATGTTCTTTACCAAAGTTACTATAAAAGACAGTATATCCCTCAGCCATCAATGCCTCTAAAATATTACGTCGGTTGTAGTTATCTAACCAATTGCTTTTATTTTGTTCGACATACTGCTCTTTACCTCCAATTATTAATACACCAAACCCATTTGGTTTATATGGATAGTGGATGATACATAATTCATTATTTAAAGTGAAGATTCGGTAATTCATTCTTAACCCCTCTATTTTTACCATGATAATATGCTTTTGCATATGTTCCATAGATTAATGACTCTTTTATACTGTATTCAACTTCTATATGATTTGCTAATTCATTTCATTTAAAGGCATTGAACCTTATTTGAAACCCATTACAAAAATACTCGTTTTCAAATCAAATTTATGTTATTATTTTTATATATACGCTACATAAGAGAATAAAAGAAGGTGGAATCATGAGATTTATCGCAACACTGTTTTGGTTATTTTTATTTGGTCATATGATCACTTATGTTGGCGGTTCCATTCTCGGTGCAACATATAATTTTGTTGATGCATCAATTTTAGGTGTAGGGATCGCTGTCCTCGCTTATCTAATTGCAGCCATTACACCCGAAGATCAAACAGAACAAGAAGCCTAAAAAAAGAGCCTCCTAACATGGTGGCACCTCTAAAAGTGGGTGCTATACCAGAAGGAGTGCTCTTTTTTTTCATGATAAAAATGAACCAATTAAAACCAATTCTAATTATTGACCACTTTTCTTAACCCATTTCCGATTATGGTTAGACGTTTCGGGAAAAGGATCTCCTTTTGCTAATCTTACTTGCTTCGGATTCATAACAGAATCACCTTGTTCTCCGACTTCTATATAAATACCATCATTTGGAGCTTTATATCCTGGACGGAATTGTCTCATCTCACCCATAAAAATCCTCCTTTCCATGTTTCTATCTTTATCTTTTGCGAAATCGAAAGAAACATGAATGGAGAAATAGGCAATTTTTAGCGAAAAAAGACGTCGAGAAAATACTCGACGTCTTTGGTCTAACATTAATCTGGAATTCCTAGGGCAATTTTAGCGTAACGGCTCATCCGATCCTTTGTCCATGGAGGATTCCACACAATGTTTACTTCCGTATCCTTTACTTCCGGAATATCTGAAAGCGCCATTTTCACTTGATCTGAAATAATATGACCTAGAGGGCAACCCATCGTAGTCAAAGTCATCGTTATAACAGCGGTCCCATCATCTTTTAAATCGACATCATAAACTAAACCTAAGTTTACAATATCTATACCTAATTCAGGGTCAATCACTTGTTCAAGTGCACCTAACAAATTTTCTTTCAACGCTTCATCCATTGCGTTCAACTCCTTTCCATACTATCTTTATCATATCAAACAAGCGAAAAAAATAAAATCTTGTTACTTAAAATTAATGTATATATTTGTCAAACCACCGAACAGTGGCAAGCACTCCTTCACGAGAAACTTTATGCTCTCCGTGTTCATCCAAAATGAATTGTAAGTCTTCTTCATGACCAGAATACAATTCCTTCATATTTTGATAAAAATCGTATGCATAATGATATGGAACCACTGGATCCTTTTTCCCGTGCCAGAATAATAATGGTCTTTCTTTTAATTTCTCAGGCTGTTTGCTCAAATCAAAGCGACTTACTTTCTTATATTCTTCCTCCAATTGTGATTCTGTTAAAGGTAATGTAATCCCTTGCTCCTTTACCTTTTCGACTAAATAACGGGCAAACTGATCATAACAAGGATTGCCCATTAAACTAACGGCACATTTAATCCAGTCATATTGGGTTAATGCTCCTAATGTTGTGATAGCCCCCATCGATGTACCTGCAACTCCAATTTTATTCTCAGCTGACCAACCATGTGCAATATAAGCCTTTTTTAATTGATCTAATTCTTCGATATTTTTAAGGATGATATTCCAAAAATGGAACGCTAATTTTTCAATCGAAAGTGACTCACTTCGATCACCATGAAACATCGCGTCAGGTAAAACGACGCGAATATTTTTCTCTGCTAATAAATAGGCATAGTGTAAATTGTTTTCTTTTATACTGCTGAAACCGTGGAGAAAAAATACAGTTGCGCATTTTTCCTGAATAAATTCTTGTTTTACAACTTCTAAAAGTGGAATATTGGCTACCGTTTTTTTATCGATTATAATCATTGCTTCCTCCATAAGTTCTATCAATAAACATTATTTTAATACAAGTTTAACATGAATATGGTATAATTGCTAAAAATCAAGGGGGTTGGATTACAAAGATGAGCAAACGATTTTTAATTGCATTAGATTTAGATGGAACTTTATTGAAAGATGATAAGACAATTTCAGAAAGAACGAAAAAAGTGCTCGATCAAGTGCAAAAAGAAGGTCATATTGTCATGATTTCAACAGGCAGACCTTATCGTGCCAGCGAGCTTTATTATAAACAATTAAATTTAACAACGCCGATTGTCAATTTTAACGGTGCCTTTGTACATCATCCATTAGATGCAGATTGGGGCGTTTACCATGAAGCGTTACCTTTAACGGTGGTAAAAGACATTGTTGATGCTTCCATCGAGTATAATATTAAAAACATAGTGGCTGAAGTAATGGATAACATCTTCTTACATTATCACGATGAAAAACTCATTGATATTTTTACAATGGGTCAGCCAAAGATTACAACAGGTGATTTACGTCAATATTTAAAATATGATCCGACAAGTTTACTTATTGCTGCCGATGAGAACAATTTAAAACGGGTGAACGATTATTTAGCCGAAACGAAGGCAGAACTTGTCGAACATAGAAGTTGGGCTTCCCCTTTTCATGTTATTGAAATTGTAAAAGCTGGAATTAACAAAGCTGTAGGTGTAAAAAAAGTCGCTGAATATTATAACATTCCACAGGAACGTGTAATTGCCTTTGGTGACGAAGATAATGATCTAGAAATGATTGAATATGCACATTACGGCGTTGCAATGGGAAATGCCATTGAACCGTTGAAAGAAGTTGCAAAAGATATTACAAAAACGAATGAGGAAGATGGGATTGCCGAATATTTAGAAAAAATGTTATTAGCATAAATGAAGGAAAGCTGTCCTATAGGACAGCTAAAACTTATTTTTGACATTTCCTATTTCTTCAACGATTGAAACAACATATTTCGGATAAGTTATTAGTGAACGATTTTTTAAAATCGTTCTTGATCAAGAATGGAGGGATCATCTTATGGCGAAAAGTGGAAAATCTCGACGCTTTGTAAGTCAAGGTTCCAACGCAGTTTATCAACATTCAAAGAGAATCCCTTACCATTTAACATATGCCGAAGCCGAAGCCCGAAAAATGAGAGAAGGACAAGATTCTTCTATCGTCCATTATTAGGTGGTGGCAAGCTTGGCCATTTCTTATTTCCAACAAATTAAAGAGCGACTTAAAAACATGTTATCGGCTGAAAATGTTTCAATGGATGAAATCAAACAAGTTCAACAAGCCATTGAACAATCTTTTCCAGATGCTGAATTGGCTGAACAAGAAATTGAGCAACAATATAAAAGTGAACTTCAATCACTAAATATTGATTAAAAGAATTGGGGCTAAGTTTCAACGCCCCAATTTTTCACGAATCAATTTTTCGAAATTGCCCAATCACCGTTTCTGTTTTTACGATATTCGTAAAGGCTTTTGGATCAATCTCCGATATAATTTTCCTTAGTTCAAATAATTCATAACGGCTAATGACCGTAAGTAACATCTCCTTCCCTTCATCAGAAAACGCCCCGTGGGCTTGAATTACTGTTGCTCCTCTTTTCAATCGGTTAATAATCGCCTTCCTTACTTCTTTGGAATTTTTGGTCACAATCATTGCGGTTAACTTTTGTGATTGGGTATGAATAATATCAATCACTTTAGAAACGGTAAATAATACCACTAACGTATATAATGATTTTTCCCATCCATAGAGAAAACCAGCAGCGATAATAATAAAACTATTTAATATAAAATTATACTTACCAAGCGATTCTTCAACTAAGTAAGATAAATAAACAACAATAATATCCATCCCGCCTGTGGAAGCGCCAAACCGTAAAGTGATCCCGACCCCTATTCCACTTAGAACGCCACCAAAGACAGCGTTTAAAAGAATATCTTCAGATAATGTTACAATCGGTAGAAGATTTAAAAATAGGGATGAAAAAATGACACTTACAAAACTATATAAAGTAAAAGACTTACTTACTTTTGTCCAACCTAACAATGCAACAGGTATATTTAATAACAATAACCAAATACCAACTGAAATATGTATATTGAAAAAATCCCCAAATATTCGGGCAAGTAGTTGGCTTAATCCTGCAAACCCGCTGGAATAAACACCGGCAGGAATAATAAAGAAATTCATCGATATCGCAAAAATAAAAGCCCCTATAATGACTGCAAGAAGTTTTTTTACATTCGTTAAAACTAAAACCATATGTTCCACCACTTTATCATAGATGTGAATAACTGCTGCTTTACATCATTAAAAACAAGAAAGAGAATCTT
>CADBNU010000344.1 GCA_902796085.1 Heyndrickxia coagulans | reverse complement strand
TTTTACAGGGACACCACGCTTAATCACGCCACCATCTTCTTCTGCAAAATATGGGAATGTCACTTGTACAACTTCATCTGCTTCATCAAGAAAACTTAACTGAGGATCAATTTGTGAACCATCATTTTTTGTTAAGTCTAAGTTCCATTTCCCACTATCATCCCAGCGAAACCCTTCACTGCCATTTGGGATTTCTAACGATTTTGTATTCTCATCCCACACTACCGTTTTCCATTCACCAAGTTTTACAGTATCATCAATATCATTTGCTCTTAAGAACGTATCACTACGTACTTCATTATTCTGTTCTTTTAAAACCACCAGAAAAGGAAGGTCGGTAAATTGTTTCACATAATTAATGAAGTAAGGAATTTGTTGTTTAACATAAAATTCTTTTAAAATGACATGGGTCATTGCCATAGCTAAAGCACCATCTGTCCCTGCACGAGCAGGCAGCCATAAATCAGCAAATTTCTCGTATTCTGCATAGTCCGGACTGACGCCAACTACTTTCGTTCCGTTATATCTCGCTTCTACCATAAAATGAGCATCAGGTGTTCTTGTTTGCGGTAAGTTCGTTCCCCAAATGATAAAATACTTTGCATTATACCAATCCGCACTTTCCGGTACATCGGTCTGATCGCCCCAAACTTGTGGGGATGCAGGTGGTAAGTCAGCATACCAATCATAAAAACTTAAAATTGTTCCACCAAGCAATGAAATAAACCTTGATCCAGCAGAGTAACTAACCATTGACATGGCTGGAATTGGACTAAAACCAATAATCCGATCCGGCCCATATTGTTTAATAGTAAAAATAATAGAAGCAGCAATGATTTCACAAACGTCTTTCCACTCTACTCGAACAAAACCACCTTTTCCCCTTGACTTTACATATTGCTTTCTTTTCTCAGGATCTGTAACAATGTTTTCCCAAGCTTGAACGGGATTATGACCTTGTTTTCTTTCCGCTTCCCATAATTCAAATAAATCTCCACGAATGTATGGAAACTTTACTCGGGCTGGACTGTATGTATACCAAGAAAAGCTTGCCCCTCTTGGACAGCCACGTGGCTCATACTCTGGAAAATCATCACCAGTTGACGGATAATCGGTTTGTTGAGTTTCTGAAGTGATAATTCCATCTTTAACGTAAATCTTCCAACTACAAGAACCAGTACAGTTGACGCCATGGGTAGAACGAACAATTTTATCATGTGCCCATCGTCTACGATAAATCTCCTCTGTATCTCGCGACCGTCTGCTTTCTTCTGTCCAACCTTGATTAATTACCTTTCCTCTTTTTATATGCTTTAATGATTCGAAAAGCTTATTTTTCATTCTAGCCATTTTCAATGCTCCCTTCATTTATCATATCAATGGGGTTAAAACGTTCACCCACGAGTTTGAAGCTTTTTTCATCAGCTTCCAATTCTTCAAGAAAAACTTTTAAAGATGGTGCATTCGCAGCGACTAAAATTAAACGTTCTAATCTTTCCAACTCACTAATGTTATAAACGGCTTCAATAATACCGGGAGCAATATCTCCAAAACGGATCTTTAGGACATACAATAAATCTTCACGGTCTTGAACCAGTGCTGCTTCATTTTCAAACAAAAACATGAAAGCAACCTCCTCTGAAATTCGGATAAGTCAAAAAAGCCATCCCAACATAGAAAGCCGTAGATATTAATGTCTACAGCTTGGTAAATTATGGTGTCATCATTTTAAAATAGTCATCGATTAATACTTCACGACAAGCCATTCCAATTTTATGTATGAATTTGTTAAACTCTTCACTCGATCGCTCAATAGGATTTGACAGAAATTCCTTTTTTTGATGGTGAAAATATTGTCCAAAACGGATAATTACTTCGACTCCGTTTTCTTTCTGTATCGCATCAGCTTGAATATCATAGGAATGAATACAAAATTTTTCTTCCAACTCTTCGACGATCCAACGATAAAGATTCGGATATACGATTTGTAATGATTGAATTTTTTTTTGACTCAATTTTCTCACCACTTAAGCTTAATGATCTGGTAATAACTTTTCTTCTTGTAGATTGTGAAAGTGATCAACATGCACGAGCGTATAAAAAAGTTCTAATATTTCTTCAGTGAATCCTTCCGTTTCTA
>CADBNU010000343.1 GCA_902796085.1 Heyndrickxia coagulans | reverse complement strand
TATCTTATACATGGGGTGCTTTGATTGTGTTCCGTCAGCAATAGAGATTGGAGCATCCCCCACATAATCATTTTTGGTAATAGTTCCAGATTTAATAAGTTCGACTAATTCTAGTGACGATATTAACATACTTGAACAGCCAGTATCAAATAAGGCATCATAACCATTCGCATCATTTAATTTGACGTGAACTGTTTTTAAATTGGTATCTGTTTTTTTGAAATCAATTTCAAAAGCAGTCGTCTCAACTTGTTTCTTGGTAGAATTGTCTGAAAGCGCATAAGGGTCATATTCATTTTTCTTTGAATCACAAGAAACGAAAACAAACAATATTGTTAAAAACGAAAGAAACTTATACTTTTTCATATGCATTTTATTTTAATTCAAATTTGTTTTTGGGGTTAGTTTTGTTTTGTACTGCAGACCTATATGAAATAACAATAGGTTTATTACTATCCCTAGGTATGAGTTTGAGCGACGTGGAAGCTTTGAGCTTATCTGCATTCTTCAGATTATCACTATAAAACTGGTAACCTTCTATCGGCTTGCCAACTATAATAGTCAATTCTTTGTTCAAATCCACATCTTTTGCTTCAACAGGACGACTATTTTGAATAATCGTGATCTCACAATCTTCATCAATATTACCTCCTATTTCATCAAAATCACCTCCACCAAGAGATTCTTTCAAATATTTTATCTCAGAGTCCTTTTGAACAATCTGCTGTTTCAAATTTTCTATTTCTGCACGTAATTCTGTATCTGAGACATTTGCAAATTGAACAAGGCTGGAACACCCTTTAAAATTAAATAGAAGAATTAGCAGTAATAACAAAATCAGTAATGTGTTAAAAAAAGGAACTACATCATACCATCCATTACCAACACTCTTGCTTTGTTTTGTTTGTTGATCATTTTTTACACGAATATTACCTCCCGTAGAATTATTTTGATATTTTAATAATCCCAAGACATCAGCAATTTTATTTATCTTCTCTAGTGTTCCATTATATAAATCATTTAGCTCCTCTTTTTCTTTTCGCAAATTTTCTTTATCTGTTGAGAGAGTTGCTATTTCGTTTTGGAGCTTTTGAACCTTGCCTTTTGTTGATGAATTCGCTTCAGATAATTCCTTTTCTAATTGACCTATATTCTTGTTTAGCGTATCTATTTGCTTGTTTTTATCTGCTAGGTCTATTTGAGTTTGATTGAGTTGCCGAATATAATCATTTGTCTTTGTAAGCAACTCGTCTTTACTCTTTTCTGTTTCAGTGACAATGATTCGTCCACATTTTTTTAGAGTCAAGACAAAAGCCTTAGAATCACAATCAATAATGTTATAATAAACATCATTTTTAAGTGTTTCTTGTGACTCGAATTTTGAATCAAATTCCTCTTCCAGGTTACTATTAACAAAACTAGCTTTTACTTGTGATACAATATTTTCAAACAAGGATTCATCATCAAGTGTTTGCACCAAATACTTGCCATTTTTAGAAATGTAATTACCTATAACATATTTTGCACATGCCGTCTTCAATTGTAAATACACTTCACTTATCAAGCAATAATATGACTTGGGGACAACAACAGATAATGCAAAATAGCTCTTACGATCGGCTGTATCTTTAACATTTACACCTAATAAATAAGTATAAATACCATACCATATCCCTTTCCAATTTCTGGCATCTACAACTAAGGCTTCAGCATCCTTAATTTGCTGCATTCCTTCGAAGAAGTTTTGAACCAAATTTTGTGAGAGTCCATTTATTTCCGAAGTCGCTTTTGAACTACCAGCATTAGGTTTACCATGAATTATAATTTCCATATTACCACTTTTTTACAATTTCTTTCCAAAGCTCACGCGGATAAATGTCATCAGCTACATTATATGTTTGATATTCATTGCCAAGGTTATCCATTTGTTTTGCAAACATTCCTGTACAGAATGTCTTGAACACGAACTGTTCCATATTAAATAAACCTCCTCTCATTCGGGCAAAAAGTTGTCTATAATACAATTCTGCATCTTTTCGAGCGCCCTTTGCGTCTGTACAACCATTTATCGTGCCAAACATTGTTTTATCAATTTTGTTATATAGAAGCACTATTCGGTCTCTATCCAAATTAATGGCTGGATAAAAATGTGTTAAGAATCTCTGAGCATATGAATCCCTATGGTACTGATCATTTCTAAACGAAATATCAGAGTCTAAATCCAACAACGTAACATAAGACTTAGGATTAGTGCTTGTCATAATTGTTGCCAGATATGGCTCAACACGCATATTTTTTCCTTGTCTGATTAACTCAGGATCGGTAGTATAAAAATCCTCGCCCGGAGCTTCAAGAAGCTTGGCAATTTCTCTTCCATTTTGATAAACATTGACCAATAAGAACTTTACTGTACCACTTAATGCCACAACAGTATTAAGTTTGTCATTAAACTCTTGACAATCCTGCTGGTATGCTGGTGTATTAAGGAAAGTAGGATCCGTCGTTATTGTATAGCCTTGGTTTCGCAAATATTTTGCTAACCGGACTAATATCATCGATTTTCCACTTGAAGGCGGACCAACAAACACTACAACAGGTACGGTATTATTAACTATTGTCGGTGTTGCAAACATCCCTGCTGGGGTTTGTGCAGATTGATACGTTTGCGGCTGTTGCGCTACATTTTCAACAGTACTTAGCTGAGTTTCATTAGAAACATTCTCTTCTGGAGAAACATTTTCTGACACTACTGTCTGCTGAGGAGCATCTCCTCCTGTTACAATTTTAGGCATATATATTATTATTTAATTAAGATTCTTTACGGAATAAAGCAAAAAGAATAAAAGATACAATATCAAAAATTAAGGCAATGATTATCCATTGCAACATTGTCATACCAACGAGTCTTCCAGAAACGATGTCTCCCCAAACAGACATTGTATCAAACATTCGTTTCGAAGGATACACATTAAAACTTTTAATATCCTCTCCAGATTTTACTACACATTTTTTACCATAATCGTTAGGCATTTTAGAAATAACTCTTCCATCTTGCTGATCGTAGTATTTGTAGAATGCATTTACGGAGCCATCTTTCAAAACGGCAGGGAGATGCTTAGTTTCCAATTCGCTAATTGGCTCCAGCAACTCTGTTAGTTCAGTATTCTGGTCTTTCTTCCTGTCATAGAAATTTTCAATAACTGAAAGTTTCTTGTTTAATTGTTCAAGCATTCGTGCTGTATATTTTGTCTGCAATTCTGTAAATCTACTACGCTGAGTAACTCCACGATCACCAGCATCACGTACATCATCAAATATTACATATTCGTTCTTGTCACCATATGTTTTTGAATCTTTTGAGAGTATGTTCTCTGTTGAATTAAGAATGTTAATACAAGCTTCACCAAAACCTTCGTGATGTTCCATTGTATTATTCAATTCTCTTTGGAAAGATTCTATGTTCGCATGAACCGATGCTGAAACTGCCATTTGAGCAGTATTTTTTTGATCATCAATGTTCTTGTTACTTTTTGTCGTATTTTCTTCTATATATTTCTTCGCACTTGATAATTCTTTGGTTAAAATTGAATAACCATGTTTCTCCACAAAGAAATAATGAACATTTGTCATAAAGCTGAAAGTCCAGAAAATAAAAAATCCTATTAAGCTGAGAATGAACACAACTTTAGAGGCCCTAACACGTTTTTGCAACTCTTCTATGACATTCGTTAAGCACCATCCGGCAAGTATTGCCACTACCAGGACCAGTACAAATACTAACCAAAGGTTTGTACCATTTAGAAGATTAAGCGACAAAGATGACGCTGTAAAATAAGCACTAAAGCCAGCAAACAACAGATAGCCAGCTAAATAAGCAAATTTGAGAATAAGTTTACCTTTGTTCATAATTGTTATATTTTTAAAGTTATTTGTTTCTCGTTAATGTCATTTTCTGGTTAAATGTAACCATTGAGATTATATATAATATAGCATAGAAAGTCCTAAAACGTCAGCCTTGTGACTGAGCGTTGAGGACTTTCTTTTATCTCCCTGTAATCCATATCGGATTCTTATATTGTTGAGCACAAGCGGAACATCCATATTTGCTCTTAGCTTTTTGGTTAGTACTTTTTTATTCAGCAAATTAAGCACAAACTCACTAAAATTGAGAAAGCGCAAAAAAATAGCTCTACCTCTCATACAAGAAATACGCTCCAAAGTTACACAATTTATTTGGAATGAGAAAAAAAAAATGCCAAAAAGTAATAAAATGAGGTAAAATTTGCCGATTTTAACGCAAAAAAACGTCAAAATTCGGTCGTATTGCTACGCTTTTATCTTTTTTATACTCCATAATTTTCGCTCAGTTTGTCATTACTAGTGGCTTTAACTCGTGAAAACAAAATGTTGCGA
Source organism: Heyndrickxia coagulans (assembly GCA_902796085.1). Taxonomy (GTDB): domain Bacteria; phylum Bacillota; class Bacilli; order Bacillales; family Caldibacillaceae; genus Pallidibacillus; species Pallidibacillus thermolactis. Next base: position 646 of record CADBNU010000343.1, on the reverse strand, counting down.
GAACTGTTTCCTAACGTCTAACAGCATGAGGTGTTCCTTCATTGTGTATTTCTAGAACGTCCTGGAACAGGTATAACTACAGTCTGCAAAATATTTGGTTCCCGGCTGGAGCAGTATCCAAGGGACATGTGGTGGTTTGTGACCGCGGAACCTTCATTGACACCTTGTGGGGCGACGAGGAACGGTCTATGAAACAGGTGCTTGAGATGGCCAAAGGCGGCGTACTGATGGTGGACGAAACCTACTTGCTGAACGGCAAGCATAAGAAGGCCCTAGGAAAACACGTCATCCAATTATTAATGAATATTCTCGCCGACCCTGTGGAATGGACCATCAAATATGAAACGGAGATGAAACATCTAAGGGAAAATCAGGAAACAGAAGCTCTTTTCAAAGATGGACTTTCGTTTTGTTCAGGCCTATGTCTACATTCCTTCTGGTGAGTATAAAGCAACAATGATAGCTGGCTCAGGAATCCAGAAATCTTATGTTATTGGCATCAAGTGAGTGAGGGCATACATGATTAGTGCAGTCATTATTTTGATGAACTATACACAACAGCGTAACTGCTGACGAACCGCCTTGCGCGCCTGGCCAAGGCGGTTCTCTACTTGTTTATAGGGGAGTGACAGTTCTTGGGCAATAT
>CADBNU010000342.1 GCA_902796085.1 Heyndrickxia coagulans | reverse complement strand
GTTAAAAATGCTGCTATAATTACAATTAACAAGGATGAAATTGATGCAGTATGTTCCATAAGGTAACTCCTTTCTAAACTAAAATGAACTCTATCTCTAATGATATTTTTTACAGATAGTCAATATATTAACAAAATCAATATGTATATGAAAGGATAATGAATTATGAAAGTTGATATTATTGGTGATGTCCATGGGTGTTATGCGGAATTACTTGCACTCATCCGTAAGTTAGACTATACGTTTGAAAATCATTTACCGATCCATAAAGATGGTCGCAAACTTGCTTTTGTTGGTGATTTAACCGATCGGGGACCACAATCAATAAAAGTCATCGAATTTATTTATGATCTCGTCAAAAATGATCTTGCCTATTATACACCTGGTAATCACTGTAACAAATTGTATCGGTATTTTCTAGGTAACAAAGTTCAAATATCGCACGGCTTGGAAACTACCGATGCGGAGTATAAAAGACTGCCAGCAAAAAAGCAAAAAGAAGTGCGTAAAAAATTTATGGAACTATATGAAAGTGCTCCTTTATATTTACAATTAGATGATGGAAAGTTAATTATTGCCCATGCGGGAATACGTGAGGATTATATAGGCTATAAGCATAAAAAAGTAAAAACCTTTGTTTTATATGGTGATATTACTGGGGAGAAAATGCCTGATGGTCGTCCAGTTCGAAGGGATTGGGCAAAACTTTATCGGGGTACACAAACCATTGTGTATGGACATACTCCGGTTAAAGACGTTCGTGTGATTAACAATACATATAATATCGACACTGGTTGTGTGTTTGGAGGAAAATTAACTGCATTAAGATATCCCGAAATGGATATTGTTCAAGTTCTATCATCCATGCCATATGTACCTGAAAAGTTTACAGAGTTTCCGTAAAATTATGTTAAAAAACGAATCTTGAAGACTTTAAAGCTTGCAAACATTTCAAGAAAGGGACTGTACATCAAGTCATAATAAGCCATTTTTGATAGGAGAGTTGGCGGAGACTTCGTGGGAATAGCAATAGCTTTTGTGCCGAAAGGTCAGGCACAAAAGCTAAAGACATACCAATGGATGTGTCGCCGTCCTCCAATGTACCAATCTATTTCTCCGAAATCAGACTGTCTGAACAGCCCCTCTTTTTTACTTTTCAATAAGACGTCTCATATCTTCCGGCAATGGACAAGAAAACGAAAGCTCTTTTTTTAATATCGGATGCACAAATCGAATGTATTTACAATGTAAAGCTTGCCGTGATAACAAAGTAGTGCTGCCACCATATAAGTCATCGCCAATTAAAGGATGACCAAGATAAGACATATGTACACGAATTTGATGGGTTCTTCCTGTATCAAGCTTTAATTTAATATGGGCATAATCTTGATATTGTCGAATGATTTCGTACCTTGTCCGAGCAAACTGACCATTTTCATTTACTTCTCGCTCAATGATACTGTCTCGTTTTCGCGCAATGGGTGCTTCAATGATTCCGTTTGTTTCATTCAAAACTCCTTCTACAATGGCCTCATAAACACGAGTTACACGACCTTGTTGTTGTGCCTTACTAAACAAATAATGAACATGGCGATGTTTAGCAACTAGAACCAGTCCAGAAGTATTCCGATCAAGCCGTGTCACAATATGTGGAGCTGAAACAATTTCGTTTTCGTCATAATACCCCATTAATGCATTGGCTACACTTCCAGTTGGATGCTCTCTTGATGGGATGGTATTCATAAATGGTGGTTTATTAATGATTAATATATCCGCATCTTCATACAGGATATCAAGCGGGATTTTTTCGGCTTCTAAAGTTTCACTTTTCTGTTCAAATGGAAATTGAACAGTAAGTTTTTCCCCGCGGGATAAGACATGCCTTACCGTTACATGCTCACCATTTATCCGAATATCCCCACCATGTAATTTAATATCCGTTAACGCGCGCTTCGAAATTTCCCTCTCATGTAAAAATTGCTTAATAACTTTCCCGTGATCTTCTTGTCCAATCGTCCATTCCAAAATATATGGTTTCCTCATAAAAAATATATGCTCCTTTAACATATCCGTAAAAATTAGTCACTTACGAATGATGCTCGTACACGGGACCAAAATGGGAAAGGTTTATAACGAGCAAAACGAATCTTTTCTTTTGCTACTTTAAATTCAATAACTTTAATGTCCCTTTGTAAGAAGGATAGATGGTCAATGCCTATTTGGAAGTCTTTCTCTGTTACAGGACGAAGACGGCAAGTATGATGAGCCGGTAAAATTAACGGTGAACCAATAGTTCGAAACACACGGTTATTGATCGATGCCATTTCTGAAATTTGAATCGATGGTAATGATGGATGAATAATAGCACCACCTAAAGCTTTATTATAAGCCGTACTACCTGAAGGTGTTGAAACACATAGACCATCGCCACGGAATCGTTCAAATAATTCTCCTTTTATTTCAACATCAATAACAAATGTACCCTCGACACTTTTTATCGTCGCTTCATTCAAAGCTAAAAAATGTTCATCTTTTTTATTCCCGTTATAAGAAATATTTACTTCAAGTAACGGGTATTCGACAACCTTTAATTCTGACTTTGCAATGGCAATGACAAGTTTTTCAATTTCCGAAGGTCGCCAATCAGCATAAAAGCCAAGATGCCCCGTATGTATTCCAACAAACGCTGTATCTTTTAAACGATCACAATATTGTTGAAAAGCAGTTAGTAAAGTACCATCTCCACCTATGGAAATGACAATCTCTGGTTCATCTTCATCATAAATCAGCTCAAAGTCTGTTAAATACTTCTTTATTTGACTTGCATATTCATTGGACCGCTCATCGCCCTTTGACACAACTGTAAATTTCAACCATCTCACTCCTGTTCAATTGTTAAACAATATGTATGTATTGATTTAAAGAAAAAAATTAAGACTCTTTTTTATTTGAAAAAACAACTTGTGCTTCTCGGATTTCTTCACGAATTAATGACATTTCTTCATCAAGTAAAAAGGCTGCTTCTGCTGCCCGCTTGAGGCGAAATTGAATATCATCTGGGAATTGTCCATTATATTTATAGTTTAACGAATGTTCGATCGTTGCCCAAAAATTCATCGCAAGTGTCCGAATTTGAATTTCAGCTAAAACCGTCTTTTTTCCATATATTGTTTGCACTGGATAACGGATGATCATGTGATAGGAACGATAACCGCTTTCCTTTTTATTAGATATGTAATCTTTCTCTTCTACAACTTCAAAGTCGTTCCGATTTCTTAATAGATGAACTACTTGCTTTATATCATCAACAAATTGACACATAATTCGAACCCCGGCAATATCATATAAATCTTCCACTTGATCAAGCGTAAGATTCTTCTGTTTCAATTTATCGAGTATACTTGGAACTGGCTTTACCCTGCCTGTTACAAATTCAATGGCAGAATGAGTACCTCTAATTTCAAATTGTCTCCTTAAACCTTTTAATTTAATTTTTAATTCCTCTACAGCCTGTCGATATGGATCTAAAAATTTTTCCCAATCCATCCTATCACCCCAATACTTCTTCCATTCTATATTACACATAAAATCATTTTTTTACATTTTCTTTATAAAAACTTCCACATCTAATCTATTGAATGGATATCTTTAATATTCCTAATAAAATTTAATTTTTAATTCTCCTCTTCATTTTGCCACGGTTTATTTGTTATTATTTTACCATATACAAACAAAAAGTTAGGTAAAGAAAATATCTTTTATAAAATTGTTTATGAGGGAGGATACACATTGTCAGAACATCTCGAGATTGAATTTAAAAATATCCTTACTAAGGAAGAATTTATAAAACTTCAAAAATATTTCTCTGTAAGCGATAATGACTTTTTCTGCCAACATAATGATTATTTTGATACAGAAAATTTCGCACTAAAACAGTTAGGTTGTGCATTACGGATACGTAGAAAAAATGGAAACTATGAACTGACATTAAAAGAACCACGGGAGGTTGGACTATTAGAAACAAATGAAGAGATACGTGAAGAAGAACGAAAAATGCTGATTGAACAAAAACAGTTCCCAGAAGGTAAAATTGCAGAAAGACTGTCTGAACTTCAAATTCCTCTTGAACAGATCACCTATTTCGGGACATTAAAAACTGATCGAAAAGAGTTACAATATTGTGATGGTGTACTCGTATTAGACAAAAGTTATTATTTAAATATCGTTGATTATGAGATAGAATATGAAGTAGAGAACTATGAAACGGGTTTAAAACATTTTAATAATTTACTTCATGCACTTCACATTCCAAAACGAAAAACTTTAAACAAAATCCAACGATTTTATAATCGAAAAATCGAGTTGCAAAACGGTGCGTCCAAAGAGGTGTAAAGAATTGAACGTGAACCAACTAAAGCTTCTTATCGAAATTAATACATTACAACAATTGAATCCTTTCTCGAAATCAACGAATCACAATACAAGCTTTTCATCAATGCTTGATTCTTTCGTGTTTTTACAAAATTTAAATAGCAATAACAGGGAAACGCACTCCAATTCGACCCAAACTTTGAATACGAGTCATCATACTTCTGATGTTAAGGCCCCATCTACCGGACCGTTAACCAACGTAAAAACAATACCAGTTAAAATTGCCGATGAACAACTGAGACCGATTATAGAAGAAGCAGCTGAAAAATATCATCTACCGCAAAATTTAATAACAGCCGTCATTAAGCATGAATCGAACTTTAATATGAATGCAGTTAGCTCTGCCGGTGCTCGCGGATTGATGCAATTAATGCCAGATACAGCACGAGGACTAGGGGTAAAAGATATCCATGACCCCCGTGAAAATATTATGGCCGGAACAAAATATTTACGCCAAATGCTAGACCGTTTCGGAACCGTTGAACTTGCCCTTGCAGCTTACAATGCTGGTCCTGGCAATGTTAACAAATTTGGTGGCATTCCACCTTTTAAAGAAACGCAAACATATGTTGAAAAGATTATGAATGAATTACATAAAAATGTATAATAGTTATATCACTTAAACTGATTGGCGCTCAGAGTTAAACACTCCAGAGCGTTTTTTATTGGATTGAAACAAATTTTCAGTAAATACAACTAGGAAAATTTACCTGTAAGCTATATTATTTGAGTTATCTCGAAACCGTTGATAAAATAAACGCAAAGATAATTAAGAGGCATCCCTTTCATTTGGGATCTAAACGGAAGTAGTTCTTTTTTAACAATATGAAATCTCCATTTCATACATTGGTATGAAATGAATATACACAATGTAAGGCTCATGTTGCCAATCTCTTTTACCGTACAAACATGTTGAACTTTTGATTGGACGAAACTAATGTCCTTGTTCTGAATAGAAAATAAAGGAGTTACCGTAATGGCACAAATGAAAATGACACAATATGAAAAAATAGGAAAAGAAACTTTACACAATATTATTCAAGCGTTTTATAAGCGAGTGAAACTACACCCAGACTTATCACCAATTTTTCCAGATGATGTAACCGAAATTGCACGAAAACAGGAACAATTTCTAACACAATTTTTAGGTGGACCTCCTTTATATACAGAAGAGCACGGTCATCCACGGCTTCGCATGCGACACTTACCCTTTCCAATTACACCAAAGCGGGCAAATGCTTGGCTAAGTTGCATGAGTGCAGCGATGGATGAAGTTCATTTCCATGGACCAGAAAGAGAGGAGTTTTTTTCGAGACTCGTCATTACTGCACATCATATGGTTAATACACCCGATGAAAATGAAAATGAAAAAGGTGAAACTCAATGATCGACAAAAAGCAACCAGAAATGAATTTGTTTGCTTTTGTTTGCAGTAATGAAAAACCGTTAGAATTATACTTTTTCATTGATCCACTATGCCCAGACTGTTTTGCCTTAGAACCTGTAATCAAAAAGTTACAGTTTCAATACGGACATTATTTTAGTCTGACATATGTGTTAAGCGGCAATATATCAAATTTAAATCATGTCAACCGAAAGTTGATCCGTTCGAGACAACCAAAAAAGTATGAAAAAACGGTCACTCGATCCCATATTAACTGCAATGACATTGAAGCTAAAGTAAATCTATCATCACCATATATTGCGTCAATTGCAGTTAAAGCAGCGGAGCTCCAAGGAAAACGAGCAGGTATCCGCTTTCTAAAAAAGTTACAAGAATATATTTATTTAAAAAATGAAAATATTTCAAAACTAGAGATATTAATTCAATGTGCTAAAGAGTCTTCATTAGATGTAGATGAGTTTAAGAAAGACATCCATTCTACGAGTACATCCCATGCTTTTCAATGTGATTTAAAAATTACTAATGAAATGGCTGTAACAGAAACACCTACCATTGTATTTTTTAATAATAAAATTGAAGAAGAAGGATTGAAATTATCCGGTGTCAATACGTATGAAGTATATATTGAAGTTATGGCCGAAATTTTAGGTGAATTACCTGTTAGTCATCCACTACCGCCATTATTAACCTTTATTCAATATAATCAATTTGTATCAACAAGAGATATTGCTTTTACGTACAACCTTCCACATTTACAAGTTGAAACGGAAATGAAAAAATTATTACTACAACAACAAGTCGAACGGATTCACACTTCTTACGGTACATTTTGGAAATACATCGGTTAATATGAAGATGAATTGTCGAAAATGATAAAGACTTGATCGGTCAAATTGCAGAAATTGAGTTAATCAATGATTTACTTCATGTCTAATATCATTAATTTGTGCCACTGCTAACATCTCCTAATATTTAGACGTTGTTCCAACAAGGAGTTTAAAGTTATTTGGAGAAGTTGGTAAGTGGTTTTTTTATTTGTGTAAGTTTTTTTCGAACCATACAAAAATTAAATACCATACCTATTTCAAGGTTGCCATAAACAATGAAGAAGGAAAAGTGAGGAAAGAGGTATTAATGTTAAGAGTTCATATCCTACATAAATGGCTCATCATCTGGGGAAAATGTAAATTGTTCTAACTTACTCAACAAAAGGCTGGCTAGAGGGGGCTTACTTTATAATCTAACACTCTACTTTTATATTACTTTCCTTACTCAATCTATTTACAAGTGCACCCATAAAACCAATTATCATTACAAATAAAAATATTTTCAAAGTTTCAAAAGTCATATCGGTTTCAATAAGTAGTAAAATACCGAATCTCTACTTTTTGATTTTTTTAATCCTCAAAAAATTTACCTAGATTTTATTTTTTCTTCGTTACGATTTTATAATTTTTACAATTATTTAAGTTATTCCAACATTTAAGTATATCATTTATTTTTTCTAAAAAACCATGAGCGTCAGAAAAATGAATCACAGCGCGCTCCACTCTTTCCATCGCTAATTATACATAAAATGTATTTATACTCTTACACACTTAAATTTCCAATCATCTCGAAGCTGTAATATCCGAGCTATGATCAATATGTGAGGGTCCCTATTCTTTT
>CADBNU010000341.1 GCA_902796085.1 Heyndrickxia coagulans | reverse complement strand
TCGTTAGTTTAATATTAATGACTTAACCAAGTTGTGTCCATAAATCTATACTACATCTTTTTGTTCTTCATTAGTTAAATATAGAGAGGAGATTCATCATGTTTCTTGCAATTAGAGAATTAACACATTCAAAATTAAGATTTTTTATGATTGGAATAATCTTAGTATTAATTTCATGGCTTGTATTTATTTTATCTGGTCTTGGAAATGGACTTTCTTCATTAAGTGCTGGGAGCTTGAAGAATATGGATGCGGAATATGTTGTTTTTGAAGAAGGTTCTCGTCATTCCATGTCTCGTTCCGTGATATCAGAAAGTTTAGTTGAGGAATTAAAAGCACAAAATAATGTCGAAAATGCTGCACCCCTAGGAAGTCTTGTTGCAGTTGTGTTGGAAGAAGGAAAAGAGTCAGATAGTGAAAAGATTGACGTATCAATTTTAGGAGTTCAACCAGGTTCATTCTTAGAACCAGAAATTATCGAAGGTCACTCTTTAATAGATGGTGAAGATTTTCAAGTTATTGTTAACTCTTCATTAAAAGAGCAAGGTATTGAAATTGGGGATCGATTAGAAATTGAGGGAACGCTTGATACTATTGAAGTAATTGGATTTACTGAAGGAGAGACATTTAACCATTTGCCTTCAATCTTTATAAATATCGATCAATGGCGTAGTCTTAATTTTGCTGCTCCAGGTTCCGATATGGGCATTGAATCACCTGTCAATGCCATTATGTTACAAGGTGATTCCATTGAATCGGACAAGCTTGAAAGCAAATTTGATGGAATAGAAATTGCTACTAAAAATGAAGCAATTAATGGATTACCTGGTTATACAGCTGAGAATGGGACTATCATGATGATGCTTGGTTTCTTACTTGTTATTTCAGCATTTGTAATAGGTGTGTTTTTCTATGTTTTAACCTTACAAAAAACAAACCAATTTGGTGTAATGAAGGCGATTGGAGCCAGCAATAAATTTTTAACAAGTTCAATCATTTCACAAATTACCATTTTAACAGTTATTAGTATTGGAATAGGTGTTCTCTTAACCTATGGAACAGCAGCTATACTACCTTCAGGTATGCCGTTTTTATTAGATCCTAAGTTAATATTCACTTATGCACTTGTTCTATTAGCAGTATCAATCTTAAGTTCACTAATTTCTGTACGTAAAATAACAAAAATTGATCCGTTACAAGCGATTGGGAGGGTTGAATAATGAGTGGAATTATTTTTGAAAATGTATCGAAACACTATCAAGATGGAGCTAATACAAAAATTCAGATATTAGATAATATCTCATTACATGTAAAACCTGGTGAATTAGTAGCTGTGATTGGTCCTTCAGGTTCAGGTAAAAGTACCTTCCTCTCAATTGCAGGTGCTCTATTACAGGCTTCAAGTGGAGAAGTTTCTATTAATAATATTAAACTTAATCAATTAACGGAAAAACAAATCGCAAGATTACGTTTAGAACAAATAGGATTTATTCTACAAACGTCTAATTTAATTCCTTATTTAAATGTACTTGATCAATTACTTGTTGTTAAGAAAATGAAGGGTAAAATTACGAATAAGGACAAAATATTTGCGAAGGATTTACTAAGGGAAGTTGGCTTAGAAAGTAAAATAAAGAAATTTCCTGAACAACTTTCAGGAGGAGAGCGTCAACGTGTTGCGATTGCGCGTGCTTTAATGAATGATCCAAATGTTATCTTAGCAGATGAGCCAACTGCTAGTTTAGATAGTAAGAGAGCATTTGAAGTTGTAGAATTGATTGCAAAGGTAGTAAAAAATCGAAACAAGGCAGCGATTATGGTAACACATGATGAAAGAATGCTTCCATACTGTGATCGTGTATATCGAATTGAAGAAGGTAAGCTGGAATTAGTCAATTAGTTGGAAGTACAAGATATGTGAGGCACTCAAAAGATAGGTTTAATATTTTTTAGGTAATGATCTCGATTGGGTTCTTTATGCGATTGAACTCAATCTAGATCATTTTTTGTGTTTTGACCTATTTGTCTTATTAAGGATCTTTTAAACTTTGATTAATGACAATACTCAGGCTTGGCACATTATTAATGTGTCTTCTGTAGCTGGATTCATTAAGTATTAAAATTGTTTGGACAAAATTGGCCAAGTTTTAAAACGGAGACGGTTAAAGTTTTTGGGTACATAAGGAAAAAACAAGTTCCTTATGTATCATGTAAGATAATAAAGAACTTGTTAACATTTTAAAAAAGATGTTAATACGATTTACTCAAATTAAGATTTATAACTACTTAACTTACATTTTCTTTACTTTCTACTTCGCTATTTTTATTGTTGATAAACAAGAAATACGATCCAACTGTCAAAACAGCGACAATAGTTGTAAGTATGGCTTGTGATCTTAATGATTCAATGAAGAACATCGCAATATAAATACCGGTTATAAATATAATTGTGGCATATGTTGAATATGGATATAACCACATTTTAATTTTTAATGCTTCTGGATCCTCAACTTCAAGTTTTCTCCGCATACGTAATTGAGAGAATGCTATAACGAGATAAACTAAAATGGCCACCGCACCTGATGAATTGACTAGGAATAAAAAGAGCTTGTCTGGTGAAATGTAGCTAAAAATCACAGCAATATAAGAAAAAGCAGTACTAAATAATATTGCTCGAACTGGAACACCATTCTTACTTAATTTTAGAAAGGATTTTGGTGCTTCACCTTTTTGGGCCATACCATAAAGCATTCTGGAATTGGCATATAGTGCTGAATTTAAACATGAAAGAACGGCTGTTAATACAACGAAATTCATAATCTGTGCTGCAGCAGGTATTCCAATATAATCGAGCACTGCAACAAAAGGACTAACTAATATATTTGCTGAATCCCATGGTAGTAAAGTAACTACAATGGCAATAGAACCAATATAAAAAATGAGAATTCTCCAAACAACACTATTGGTCGCAATTCGTACGGATTTTTCCGGCTGTTCCGATTCACCTGCTGCGATGGCAACTATTTCCGTACCCATAAAAGAAAATATCACAACCGTGATCCCGATTAAAACGGAACTTATACCAGTTGGGAAAAAACCTCCATTTCCAAGAAGGTTTGAAACCTCAGGTGATGCAATTCCAGGGTATATTCCAATAATTACAGATAGCCCAAGAATCAAGAATAAGACAATAGCTGCTACTTTAATTAGTGCAAACCAGTATTCAAATTCACCAAAGGATTTAACCGAAAATAAGTTCGTCATTGTAAGAGATACCGTTAAAATCAAGGCCATAAGCCATACAGGAAAGTCTGGGAGCCAGTATTGAATAATGGCTGCACCTGCAACAGCTTCTATCGCAATAACGACTGTCCAGAAAAACCAATATAACCAACCAATCGTATAACCTGCCCATGGCCCAATGGCTTCACTCGCATAGTTTGAAAAGGATCCACTTGTTGGTCGGGCAGCAGCCATCTCTCCGAGCATTCTCATTACTAAAACAACGATAAGCCCTGCAAGAGTATAAGATAAAATTGATCCTGGACCAACGGAATTAATTACTGCCCCACTACCAATGAATAATCCTGCTCCAATGACACCAGCTATGGAAATCATACTAATATGTCTAATCTTTAAATCTGACTTAAGTTCTCCTTGTTGATTGCTCATAGAAACCCCTCCTTTTTTAAGCGCTTTCAATTAGCAATTTTCAAAAAAATATGAACTTTAATCAGGGTACACAATTACTTATTAAAATTCATTAGTCTAATTGTAAAAAAATTTATTGTTCTTTTTTTACGAAATGTAAAAAATTTTAAACTCTGGAATATCATCTGCTCAAACATTAGAAGTTTACTTGTTGTATTTTTCAATAAAGGATTTTTCTTTTTGGTTTTTATTTAATAGTTTATAAGCATGTATTGCCATTTCTATTGCTTGTCTTTTTATCGGTTCCATAAAATCATGACCAAGCAATTCCTCGATTTTGTCTAACCGATGATAAAGTGTTTGCCTAACTATAGAAAGTCGATCTGAGGTCTCTTTTTTCGAACCCATCGTTTCAAGATAAACGGTAAGGGTTAACAATAGATCGTCATGTTGAAGGAGAGGTTCCAAATAATGTAAACAATAGTTTTCCAAATCTTTCGGATTCAATTTCGTCAATAGTCGATATATGCCAATATCATCGAAAAAAACAACATCTAAAATACCTTGTCTTTGTAATCTTAGCACTTCATTTGCTTCAACATAACAGTTTGTTACTTGAGAATAGTCCTTTTGCAGGCTACTAACACTAATGTACAAATTTTTCCCATTAAAGATATCTTCTTCATTTATATTTTTGATATCTTTAATGATTTTCTGGAATAAATTTACGTCACTCTTATTACCGTAACTAGTTTTATAAAAAGAAGCAATTATAGCAATTTTACGTTTCGTAACAGAAATAGAAGGGAAAAAACTATGTTTCCTAAAGATAGAACGCAAAATAATAGATTGTTGTAGTTTGATTTCCTCCCACTCATTATCTTTTAAGTTTTTTGGTTTCAAATTATTTTCAATAACGATGAGTCGATAATATAGATTTTCTGCTGGAGTTGGCAAAATTTTTAAAGCCGTCGAAGTGTCATACTCTTTACCTTGTAACAATTGTTGTACAAGAATTTCTTCCTGGTTTTGCTTTCTTTCTTCTATCGTTCTGTTACGTAATAGAATTTGTGCTATAGCCAAAGTGGCGCGATCAATAATAGAAAAAGAAAAATCGTCAATATTTTCTATAGATTCCTGAATATAAAGATTCGCCCAAGAATATCCAAGACCTTTTATTGGAAATATAGTATAAACTTCGCCATTGATAAACAAATGGTTATATGAATTTTGTTGGTTATCATCATTAGATTTTGAAAGAGTGCTAGCTGCTATATCTTTACATTTTATTGGGTAATAATAAATTTTTTCCTCATCTGTAATAAGAAAAATAGTTTTTCCGAAATAATCATATAACTTCTTGATAATTTTTAAGATGCCATTGGAAGCTAACGATAATTGATTAAATTCATTTGATAAATTGTGAAGATGATGTAGTTTTTCATGATGACTATTCACGATGATTGAATGTAAGTCTTGAGTTATATCAACAAATTTTACAATACAGGTAAAGACGATTATAGGGAACTGATGTTGATTGGCATATTCAATAATAGATGGATCGATTGTTTTGATATGGGTTCCTAATTCAATGCAAATTCCCGCTACTTCGTATTTGATTAATTTTTTTAATTGATCTATACCTGCTGAGGAATCAAATTGGAGATTAGATCCAGTGGTTAGTATTAACTCACCACCATTAATAAAAGAGTCAAAGATTTCCATTTCTAATATGTGAGTCCATTTTACTTTCCTGTTTTTTCCGCCTTCTCCAGCTATTAATTTAGCGTTTTGAAACAAGTCTCGTCTGAGTATATCGGCAATTGTAATCTTTAATTTCCCCATATACCATCCTCCATACTGTAAAAAATAATAATTGAATATTTTACATTTTGTAAGATGTAATTGATTTTTGAATAATATAAATTGATTATGAACGGTAGTTGAAAGCGGTGTCAAATATTTTAAATACTAATTTAATAAAGAAAGAAACAAGAAATCCAAAAAGTATGTTTTACGTTTAGTTAAACAAATTTGAAGGGAGAAGATTGTAATGGATAATGTTCAAGTAAGAGAAAGTTTGTCACTTATTGAAAAAGATCGGAAGTATGTTTGGCATCATATTTCACCTTATAAAGAAGAAGCTCCACCGATGATTGTTGAAAAGGGAGAAGGTTCCTGGATTACGGATTATAAAGGAAATCGTTATCTTGACGCAATGTCAGGATTATGGTGTGTTAACGTTGGTTATGGTCGTGAAGAGTTGGCTGAAGTAGCTGCAGAGCAAATCAAAAAATTGGCCTATACACCGATGACGAACAGTCATAAGTCGGCGATAGAGTTAGCAGAAAAAATTAATGCCATGCTTGATGACGAATATGTCATATTTTATTCCAATAGTGGTTCCGATGCGAATGAAGTAGCATTCAAAATTGCTCGTCAATATCATCAACAAAATGGTGAACCGAATCGATATAAAATTATATCCCGTTATCGTGCATATCATGGAAGTTCCATGGGAGCTTTATCGGCAACTGGACAATCCTTAAGGAAATATAAATATGAGCCACTTTCTGCAGGTTTCATACATGTTTCACCACCAGATCATTATCGTAAACCGGATAATATATCTGTGGAACAATACAATTTACTGAAAGCTAGAGAAATAGAAGAAACGATAAAATTCGAGCAAAAAGAAACAATTGCTGCAGTAATTATGGAACCATTAATAACAGGTGGTGGGGTAATTATTCCTCATGAAGTGTATGTTCAAGAAGTAGAGCGCATTTGTAATCGTCATGGTGTTTTATTGATCATTGATGAAGTAATTTGTGGGTTTGGTAGAACAGGTAAAGCCTTTGGACATCAACATTTTAATATTAAGCCGGATATCATTACAATGGCAAAGGGATTAACAAGTGCTTACTTGCCATTATCAATTACAGCTATTCGTAAAGAAATATATGAAGCATTTAAAGGAACTGAGGAGAACTATCATTTCCGTCATGTAAATACTTTCGGAGGCAACCCAGCAGCTTGTGCAGTTGCATTAAAAAACCTTGAAATCATGGAACGGGAAAATCTATTTAAACGCTCAGAAGAATTAGGAAAAAAATTGTTAAATGGATTAGAAGAATTAAAGAACCATCCAAATGTTGGAGATGTTCGCGGACTAGGTTTGCTGGCAGGAATTGAAATTGTTGAGGATAAAGAAACGAAGAAGCCTGTTTCCAATGAAAAAATAGCAAAATTAATTGCAGCAGCGAAGGCTAAAGGCGTAATTATTGGAAGAAATGGAGATACCGTAGCAGGACATAACAATATCCTAACGCTAAGTCCACCATTATCCTCAACAGATGATGATATTCAATTTATTATAAAAGTTTTAAAAGAGGTATTTTTCTGTGAGTAATAAGAAAGCTATTATTTCACTTATATTGAACGAGTTATTGTTCAAGTTGAATTACTAGAAAAATTGTGTATCGATTGGAAACAGACCTTATTAACATAGAAAAATAGTTTTTTAATGATATATCTTATTAATGAAGACGAGGAGGATTTATATGACACAAACGGCTGTAAAAATATTAAAAAATTATATTGGTGGTAAATGGGTAGATGCAAATTCAGAAAATACAGAACCGGTATACAATCCTGCAACAGGAGAGGTTATTGCACATGTACCGATTTCCTCTGAGACAGATGTAGAACTTGCTGTAGAGTCAGCAAAAGATGCTTTCGAAAAATGGAAAGATGTAGCTGTACCACGAAGAGCACGTATCTTATTTAAATTTCAGCAATTATTAGTTGAAAATTGGGAAGAGCTTGCTCGATTGATTACAATTGAAAACGGTAAAAATTATAACGAAGCTTATGGTGAAGTACAACGTGGTATTGAAAATGTAGAATTTGCCGCTGGGGCGTCTTCATTAATGATGGGTGAACAGCTTTCGTCCATTGCAACAGACCTTGAATCTGGAATGTACCGTTATCCTATTGGCGTTATTGGTGGTATTACACCATTTAACTTCCCTATGATGGTCCCATGCTGGATGTTTCCAATGGCGATTGCAACGGGAAATACGTTCGTATTAAAGCCTTCAGAACGTACACCGCTCCTTGCCAACCGTTTAGCTGAATTACTAGAAGAAGCAGGTCTACCAGCAGGTGTCTTTAACATCGTTCATGGTGCCCATGATGTTGTCAATAGTCTAGTTGTTCATAAAGATGTAGCAGCAATATCTTTCGTTGGATCACAACCGGTAGCAGAGTACGTGTATAAACGAGCTACAGATAATCTCAAACGTGTACAAGCGTTAGCAGGCGCTAAAAATCATTCTATTGTTCTGCGTGATGCAAATCTTGATAATGCAACAACACAAATTCTAAATGCAGCATTTGGATCTGCTGGAGAACGCTGCATGGCCGCTTCTGTCGTAGCAGTAGAAGAATCAATTGCAAATGAGTTTATCGCCCAATTAAAACAAAAAGCTGATCATATAAAAATAGGCAATGGATTGGATGAAGGAATTTTCCTTGGTCCTGTTATCCGTGATCAACATAAAAAACGTACATTACACTATATTGAAACTGGTGTAAAAGAAGGAGCTAAACTCATTCGTGATGGTAGAAAAGACGAAGCGATAAAACAGGCAGGGTACTTTGTTGGACCTACTATTTTTGATCATGTCACACCAGAAATGAAAATTTGGCAGGATGAGATTTTTGCACCTGTTCTATGTATTGCTCGAGTAAAAGACTTAGATGAGGCTATAGCACTTTCTAACCAATCTCGTTTTGCAAATGGGGCGTGTATTTTCACTAAAGATGGAGGCAATGTACGTCATTTCAGAGAAAAAATCGATGCTGGCATGTTAGGAGTGAATATCGGTGTACCAGCACCAATGGCATTTTTTCCATTCTCTGGTTGGAAAGACTCCTTCTATGGAGATCTTCATGCGAATGGAAAAGATAGCTTGAACTTTTATACTCGTAAAAAAGTGATTACAACTAGATGGGTTTAGTAATATAAGTTTAGAGACAGTTAATTATTATGGTGTTCAATCAATGGTGATCGGTCTTAGGTTTGGAACACCTTGACCGGTCTTTTTTTAGAAATACGTTCATATTTGTGGTAATAATTTCAGCAACTAGTTCAATAATTTCTA
>CADBNU010000340.1 GCA_902796085.1 Heyndrickxia coagulans | reverse complement strand
GTGCCTCGCTTATTAAAATCCGGTGTCTTATGGATGTATAAAGTCCAAAATAGTTAACACCAAAAGGAGCTAACGATGTTGGCTCCTTTTTATTTTCAATTTTGTTATATGATGAGATTGGAAAAGAAAAATTTTATTCATTTTTTGTGTGATCTATACTTTGATAACCGTATCTTTCTAATTCTTTAAAAATTGTTTTTAAGCGAGGATTTCCTTCAGCAACAACTTTATCGCCAATTAATACTACCGGATAAAACATATCTTCTTCAAGGACTTTTTTCGCAAACTGTTGTTTTTTTTTCTCTTTTGGTGGATTCATAATATCGACATAATCCAATATGACGGTTTGATCAGGGAATTTCCTTTTCACTGCTGCCTCTAACCATTCGAACGTATCTTTTGAAGATGGTAAATTTACACAACTAGCACAAATTTGTTCGGCCCCATATATTGTTATGACCGCAGGTTCATGAATAGCCAACACACCATTCCCCCTTCCCTTAATATTATTTTTATTTTACAAAAAACTATTGAAATAATAAAATGATAAATAGGTATAAATTTGTTTAAGAAACTTAATGGATTTTTTATATTTTCCTTATTATAATGGAAATATGAAAGGAGTGCTCTTGATGGCAGATATTAAGGAACAAGTTGAGGAAGTATTAGAGAAATTACGTCCATTCCTCTTACGGGACGGCGGAGACTGTGAACTTATCGATGTTGAAGATGGCGTTGTCAAACTTCGCTTACTAGGTGCATGTCAAACTTGCCCAAGTTCAACAATTACGTTAAAAGCTGGAATCGAACGTGCCTTGTTTGAAGAAGTTCCAGGTGTTGTAGAAGTTGAGCAAGTGTTCTAAACCACTTTAAATATTGTTGGTGAAATACTCAATAAAAGCCTAATAGATACGATTGAAGGGTTAGAAGGCTTTATGGTCATAGATTTAAATGGTTGAAAAAGATCACTGTGAAGAATATAGATGAGATATATAATTAAAACATGCATGTCTTGCTTTCAAAACATGCATGTTTTTTATATGGAAAAGCGAGAATTATATTTCCCTATAAGAATGGACAAGCCCTTGGAAAAAAGCGATGAAATTTTACGATCACCCTATCTTTTCCAATAAATTTTTCGTAAATACACTTCTTATAATTCCTTTTCTTAAATCTTTTGAAAAAGATCTTTATTTACCGGCGTTTTTGGTTTCTCATTATTTAATACGGCTAAAATATTATCACAGCAAAGTTTCATCATAGCTGTTCGAGTTTCCACACTGGCACTTCCGATATGTGGTAAAGCAACAACATTGTCTAGATGTAATAACGGGTGGTCTTGGTTGATTGGTTCTTGATCAAATACATCTAAACCAGCTCCGGCAATTTCTCCTTCTTTTAATGCCCAAATTAAATCAGACTCTACTGCAATTGGTCCCCTTGCTACATTAATAAAGAACGCAGTTTTTTTCATCTTTTTGAAAACATCTTTTGTAAACATACCTTTCGTTTCTTTTGTCAACGGAGTTAAGACAAGAACATAGTCAGATTGTTCAATTAATTTATTAAAGGAGGCATATTCTACACCGAGTTTTGTCTCCGTTTCCGGTTTACGATTACGATTATGATAAAGTACTTGCATATCAAACCCTAAAGCTCGCTTCGCAACCGCTTCACCGATACTTCCCATTCCGACGATACCTAGTGTTTTATGATGAATATCCGATCCAGCCAAAAAGTATGGGCTCCAACTTTTCCACTCCCCATTCCGAACGACATCCACCGCCTCAACTAAACGTCTACCCGTCATTAATAATAAAGAAAAGGCCAAATCCGCTGTCGTATCGGTTAATACATCTGGTGTGTTACATACAACAATTTTTCTTTTTGTTGCCTCTTCCACATCAATATTATCAAAACCAACCGCTAAATTTGCAACAACTTTTAAATTTGTGCTAACTTCAAATAATTCGGTATCCACTTTTTCAGACAACATTGTTAATAATGCATCCGCTATCTTTGCTTCGTTTAACAGAATATCCCGCGGAATTGGTGTTTCTTCACGATTCCACATACCAACTTCAGCAAAATTTTTGAGTCTTGAAATCACAGATTCTGGTAATTTCCTTGTAACGTATATATAAGGTTTGTTTGCCATAACATTCCTTCGCTCCTACCCCTTTTATTTTAAATACTATTTTATCAAATTATATTAAGAATATATATTAGAAGGCTTTATTTACTTGTTTTTCAACCAGTCCAGTTGTGGAATCTGTCCTGAGCGAGTGGGTACGCCAGTAATTTCAAAAAATCGTTTTAAAAACAATTCATAGTCATCAACGTTATCCAATATTCTTCTAAAATATTGAATCATTCTTTTATTTGACAATCTTTTTGTACTAAAAAAGTATGATTCCACAGCTGAAAAATAGTGGGTAGGTAAAATGAGTCGTGAATAAATTAACCGCCACGCAAATGGTGAAAGAGGCATTTTTTCTTCGTATTGTTGAAAAAATGACTGGATGTATGGAATATAATTTAAACGATTATATTCAAGATAATAGGCACGTGTCCATTCGGCTAAATCTCTGCTAACATGGTCAATAACCCAATCGAATGGGTTTCTCCAAATAATTTCTCCACTCCACGTCTCATTTGTGAATTGTTCATGGGTTACTGTCCCTATATCATAAATTCCTGGTTGAACATCCATTCTTGTATCAACAAAATATTGAATCGCATTTTCAGTTAAACCAGCAAAATATGGAAAAGATTCGACAAATAACCGTTCAAACTCATTAGCAGGACGGTTCGTTACAACTTGCTCCCAAAATGACTTCAACTGTGTTATTTTTCCTTCCCACAATTGATGCCAATCACCAAGACGTTTTAAACTCTTTATCTCACTCTGTAAAGACATGCCCTTAAGGTGGAAATTAGCTAATGATTTAGGTAAAGATTTGAACGGAGTATTTTTCCATTGATCGAGGAATAATAACAAGAAATATCCTTTGTCCCATTGCTGAACAAAGCTGCCATCCTTTGCAGGGAAAAATGCGGGAACAAATCGGACACCTGAACCACGTAAAAACTTGGTTATTTCATGACGTTCGGGCAATTCATCCTTTTCATTTTCAGAAACTTGGACAATCACATATAAATAATATCCATCATAAACTGCATCATAATCACCAATTCGTAACATTTGTTGTGGATGTATTTGAAATAATTCTTGAATCGTATTCATCATAATCTTCGCTCCCTATTAAAGTTTAGAAAATAAGGAATTATACGTTATAATTAATACTATGATTGCATTGACATGATTATCCTGATGGACAGACTATTTTTATTGGACTTGACATTAGCAGATAAGTGCATTTTAATTTTTTATAATTATAAAAGATGAACCAACAAGTATATGAAAAACCACAAAACCTAAAATAGCGATAAAAAGAAAAAGGTGAAAAAAATGACAGAAGAAAACAAAATTATATTTCCTGACATTGATGAATTATCAAAGAAACTTTTAGAAGAACGTGGTGTTAAAATAATGGACATCGCGAAGTTAGTTTATTTTTTACAAAAAGATTATCATCCCGAACTAAAAATTGAAGATTGTATTGAACATGTAAATGGGGTACTAGCAAAACGCGAAGTGCAAAATGCAGTTATTACGGGTATTCAAATTGACAAATTAGCAGAAAATGGACAATTAGAAGAACCTCTCCTTTCCATTATTCAAACCGATGAAGGATTATATGGAGTAGATGAAATTCTGGCGTTTTCGATCGTCAATGTTTACGGTTCAATCGGTTTTACAAATTATGGATATATTGACAAAATTAAACCTGGAATTTTAAAATACTTAAATGATAAATCGAGTGGAAAAGTAAATACCTTTTTAGATGATATTGTTGGAGCGATTGCAGCTGCAGCTGCAAGTCGACTTGCCCACCGCCTAGCAAATACAGAATAAAATTTAAGTGGCGATTCCATTATTGGATCGCCACTTAAATATAAACGTGAACAACATCTCCGTTTCTTAGATTCTCAAATACAGGCCATTATAAAAAAGGCCATTCTGCCAAATTATGAATGGAGTATGTCGGTTGTTTTTCATAATGTTTTATCATTTCCTTTGTGGTAACACCCGTATGGACAATTAATGTATCCAAGCCTGCACGAATCCCCGCTAAAATATCTGTATCATAGTTGTCGCCAACCATAACGGTTTCTTCTCTTTTTGTGCCCAACACTTTTAGAGCCTGATCCATAATAATTGTTTCAGGTTTTCCAATGATCGTTGGTTCCACTCTTGTTGAAAATTGAATCAGTTGTGTAAAAGCACCATTTCCAGGTACTAAACCACGTTCTGTTGGAATAGCAAGATCCCCATTTGTTGAAAGAAATTTCGCACCATTTCGAATGGCAATACAAGCAATTGCTAATTTTTCATAGGTCACTTTCGTATCTAATCCAATTACAACAATATCCGCATCTTCCTTTGCATAACGAAAGCCCTTTTCATTAAGGGCAACTTGTAAACCTTCCTCACCAATATAAAAGATCCGCGCATCCTTATCCAATTCGTAAATATAATTGGCAGTTGCTATGCTCGACGTAAAAATTTGTTCTGGTAGAGCAGGGATATCAAAACTTTGTAGTTTACCCGCAACCTGTTCCGGTGTGCGTGTGGAATTATTCGTAACAAACAAAAAAGGGATCTCTAACCGGATTAACTCACGAATAAAATTGCCTGCTTCTTCGATTTTTTCTGATCCACGATACATCGTCCCATCGAGGTCAATCAAATAACCTTTATACTTCCTCATTTTATCCCGCCGCTTTCTATATAAGTCTATGCTTTGAAGGCAGATACTGGTCCAAGTTCCTTCTCTAAATATGTCCGGACTTTATCTGGATATTGAGAAAAAGCAGTAAGATTCTCTTTAAAAGTAGTATAGACTTTCTTATGATCAATATTTGTATAATATTGAACAAGACTCTTTCGATATGGAATCACTTTCATAAAACTTTCTGCCATTTCTTCCGTAATTACCTTTTCATCCAATAAAATATCAATTATATCATCAAAACTACCCGGATCTCGCATAATAAACCCATCAATCATCATATTCCCTACATCCAACACAGAATCTAACATCATATGCGCAACACGTTCGAGGGTTGCTTTTTGGAAAGTATGATCTAAATCATTTAATTGCATAAAAATGTCAATATTCTTATCTAAAAAGACTAAAGTTTCCTCGATTTTTGCCCGATCAACAAAATACATGAAGTCTCTCTCCTCTCAATGCTGTTCGTGTGTTTTGTAATTCTTATTTAATCATACCATAATTTTAGTAGAGTAGCGCCTTTTTTGTAATCGCTTTATTACTAGTATGTTCCTTTCCATAAACGAAAAGGGTGAGTCTCTCCCACCCTACATATCCATTTCCAG
This sequence comes from Heyndrickxia coagulans, assembly GCA_902796085.1. Classification (GTDB taxonomy): domain Bacteria; phylum Bacillota; class Bacilli; order Bacillales; family Caldibacillaceae; genus Pallidibacillus; species Pallidibacillus thermolactis. Next base: position 4,010 of record CADBNU010000340.1, on the reverse strand, counting down.
TTACTTATTCACTTTTTTTAACACAAAATAGGAGCAACCAAAATTACAGTATTCATATAAATATTCGGATAGTGTACTAATTTTCGTATCATATGTTGCCTTTTGATTTTGATCATCAAAAAATCCCTTTAATCTTAGTTGACCGTATCCCCAATCCCCAACGATATAGTCATAACGAGCCAATATATCCGTGAAACGCTCCCGAAAGGCTTGTTCGTTAAAGCCATTTTTATTTTCTTCGATTAATTCATAACAATTATTTTGAATACAAACCACTTGTATCACCTTTTCTTTTTTCCAACTCAATATAAAAACTATGGTTAATGAGATTATATCTTATTTTACACATTCAAGCATTAATATGTAAGTTTATCAACTAAAAGTTTTTTTCCAAAATATAATAATTATGTTTTTTACAATATATCACAGACTATAGATGACAGATTTGAAAACTTTACTTACATTCTTAATTTTAAATATAAGATTCTGCATTTTTTCATAATGTGCATTTGTTTTCTTTCTCTTAAAGGAGGTACAAAACCATTGCGACGATTGTTACATAGTGCATGTGTTTTATTTGTTTTCCTAATCCTTTTTCCTGCTCAATCAGCAGCTGAAATGGACCAAAAAGAAATATATCAAAAGCGGATGGAGCTTTACCAATTTATAGAAAAGGTAACGAATATTCCTTGGAATTATATTGCAGCAATCGATCAATACGAAAGAAATCTTCGCTATGTACGCAAAGATTTACCTGAACCAAACGGATTAACAGGTATTTATTTTCCACCAGAAAAATGGAATGGTCCTTTAAATCCAAATCAAGAGGATACAAACCCAGCAAGCATTCAATTTTTTGGTGGAATGGGACGTGATGGTGATGGTGATAATAAAGCAGAGCCAACAAATGGTATTGACGTCCTTTTTTCATTTGCAAATTATTTATTAGATTATGGAACCGATCTTGATAGTATCAAAATCGGATTATGGGACTATTACAAAAAGGACAAGGCCGTCTTTCTGATCACCAATTACGCCAAAATTTACGGCCATTTTCAAACCGTTGACCTCGATGAACGTCATTTCCCTTTACCACTTCATGCAAATTACAGCTATCGAAATACTTGGGGAGATGCTAGAGGCTGGGGTGGTCGCAGAATTCATGAAGGAACAGATATCTTTGCTGGCTACGGTGTGAATGTATATTCTACTTGTTATGGAATTGTAGAAATGAAAGGATGGAATAAATACGGTGGATGGCGTATCGGTATACGAGATGTAAATAACACTTATCACTACTTCGCCCATTTAAATGGATTTGCTAAGGATTTATACCTCGGAAAAATTGTAAAACCAGGAGAGTTAATTGGTAGTGTGGGAGCCTCTGGCTATGGACCACCGGGAACTTCTGGTAAATTTCCACCTCATTTACATTACGGCATGTATAAATATAACGGAAGAACAGAATGGTCTTTTGACCCATTTCCACATCTAAAAAAATGGGAACGTGAAACTAGAAAGAAAAAATAAACAATTGATACCCTGTATTTATAAATTCTACAGTTTTTGACATAACTGTAGAATTTTTTGTTTTATTTTGTCAAAATATTTTATATATAAAAATATTTCTAATTTTTAAAAATATAAATATGGACGAAACAGTGTTTTTGTTTTAAAATATCTTTGAATTCTATTATTTTTATTTTTTATACCTTCTGAACATTTTATAATACTAAAATAAATTATCAGAAGGTTCAAACATTTTAAAAAGAAGGGGGATAAGTATGAGAAAGAAACTTTTACTACTCCTAATGTCTATTTTCCTAGTAGGAATGTTAGCAGCGTGTGGCGGAAGTACGACAGGAGGAGGAAATAGTTCATCTGGCTCAGACTCAGGATCAGATTCTGGTGACAGTGATACAATCAAAATCGGTTTGAATTTCGAATTGTCAGGTCCTGTTGCTTCTTATGGTTCGTCTGACGCTGAGGGTGCTGAGTTTGCAATTGAGGAAATCAACGCAAATGGTGGAATTTTAGGTAAAAAAATTGAAGTCATTAAACAAGATAATAAATCTGAAACGCAAGAAGCAGTAGCGATTGCAACACGTCTAACAAGTCAAGATAAAGTACTTGCCATTATTGGTTCTGCTACAAGTGGGAACACAATTGCCCAAGTCCAAATCGCCAATGATACAAAAACACTTCTACTTACACCGTCAGGTACAGCACCAAATGTGACAGAAAATGAAGATGGTTCAATCAATGAATATGTTTTCCGGACCTCATACATCGATCCATTTCAAGGTACTGTAGCTGCAAACTTTGCTTTAGATGAACTAGGAGTTAAAACCGCTGCAATTTATAATGATAATGCCAGTGACTATGCGAAAGGATTAGCAGATGCCTTTAGAGAAACTTTCGAAGCTGGTGGAGGTACAATTGTAGCTGAAGAATCTTATGTGGCTGGTGATACGGATTTCCGTTCAACATTAACCAATATTAAATCAGCCAATCCGGAATTTATATTTATACCTGGTTATTACGAAGAAGTTGGATTAATCGTTAAGCAAGCCCGGGAATTAGACATAACCGTACCACTAATGGGTGCTGACGGCTGGGATTCTCCAAAACTTGTTGAACTTGCAGGTGCAGAAAATTTAAATAACACTTTTATCACAAACCATTATTCCTCTCAAGACCCTGATTCGAAAATTCAAGACTTTGTTAAAAACTTTGAAGAAAAGTATGGCAAGTCTCCAGACTCCTTTAATGCTTTAGGATATGATACAGTTTATTTCTTAGCGGATGCGATTGAACGTGCAGGAAATACAGATCCTGAAGCCATAAAAAAAGCATTAGAAGAAACAGAAAACCTTGAACTCGTAACAGGTACGATTACAATAGATGAAAAACATAATCCGGTCAAGTCAGCCACAATATTAGAATATAAAGATGGAGAACAAACTTTCCGTACAAAAGTTGATCCATAAAAACATGGGAGGTGCTTTCCTCCCTTTTTCATCTCATAAGGAACATATAAAATTCACCAGAGAAAAGGAGTGAGAAACTTGGAATGGATACAGCAATTAGTAAATGGCATTTCTTTAGGAAGTATCTATGCACTCATTGCACTTGGTTACACAATGGTATACGGAATTATCAAACTACTTAATTTTGCTCATGGAGAAGTCTTTATGATCGGTGCATTTACCGGTTTTTATGCCATTACCATTTTAAATTTAAGCTTTATACCGGCACTAATTTTAGCCATGGTTGTTTGTTCGATTCTCGGTATGCTTATAGAACGCGTTGCATATCGACGTCTTCGTTCATCAACAAGGATTGCTGCTTTAATAACCGCTATCGGTGTTTCACTTTTTATTCAATATGTCATGATTTATTTTAGAGGAGCTACACCGGAAGCTTATCCAGAAGTTGTATCAAAACAAAAAATTGAAATTTTTGGGGTTACCTTCAGTTCACAAGCACTTTTTATATTACTCATAACCATTATATTAATGATATTTTTACAATTCATTGTTCACCGTACAAAAATTGGAAAAGCCATGCGTGCTGTTTCGTTAGATATGGATGCTGCTAGATTAATGGGAATAAATGTTGATAATACGATATCAGCCACATTTGCCATCGGATCGGCGTTAGCAGGTGCCGCAGGCGTAATATTTGGTATGTATTATACAAGTATTGACCCTCTTATGGGACTTTTGCCGGGAATTAAAGCTTTCGTTGCTGCTGTATTAGGTGGTATTGGAATTATTCCAGGAGCAATGATTGGAGGTTTTATTCTCGGAATCGTAGAAACGGCTGTAAGTGCGATTGGTTTTTCTAACTGGAGAGATGCTGCAGCTTTTATCATTCTTATCCTTATATTAATTTTTAAACCTTCCGGAATATTTGGCAAAAATACTCGGGAGAAAGTGTAGGTGATTAAGCATGAAAAGTCGTCACTTTTGGATTTTTTTCGTATCAGCACTCATCATATACGGAAT
>CADBNU010000339.1 GCA_902796085.1 Heyndrickxia coagulans | reverse complement strand
GGGCATCCAAAAAGTCAAAGCTCATGACTTTTTGGACAACCCCTGATGGTTACATAGTACAGAATCATGATGATCATGATTTTCACTTTCCATTTGAATCGTAATGTGATGAATACCTTTATGAATTAATTCATGTTCAACTTCATCAAGAATTCTTTGACCATCTTCAATGGTTATATTCATATCTACTACAGCATGGCAGGAAAGAGCAATTTGCCCACTTGTAATTGTCCAAACATGTAAATCATGAATACTTTTTATACCTGGTACCTTTTCAATCGTTTGAATTATGTCTATAAGATCGATATCTCTGGGTGTCCCCTCCATTAATATTTGCAATGCATCTTTTGTAACATAAAATCCGCTTCTTAAAATGAGGACCGCTACGATAATACTTGCAACCGGGTCTGCCCATCTCCAACCAAAAAACATAATGAGTAGAGCTGCTAAAATGGCACCAATTGAGCCTAACATATCACTGATAACATGAAGATACGCCCCACGCATATTTAAGTTCTCTTCCGTATCGCCACCTCGAAACATAACCACCGCAACAATAATATTCACCAATAGACCTATTGTACTAATTGTAAGCATGCCTGTCGTGGCGATTTCTGGTGGCTGGGTAAAGCGTTGTACAGCTTCAATAATAATAAAAATGGAAATGATTAATAAAGTGATACCGTTAAAAGCAGCAGCTAATATTTCAAAGCGTTTATAGCCATATGTTTTTTCATAATTAGCTGCACGTTCACTTAATTGAAATGCTAAGACAGCAATTCCAAGAGATATTGCATCACTTAACATATGACCGGCATCTGATAATAGCGCCAAACTATTTGTAATAAGTCCACCAATAAACTCAACGACCATGTATGTGACTATGATAAAAAAGGCCATCAACAATGTCTTTTTATTTGCCCCATGGGTATGGTCGTGATGATGGTGTCCATGGTGATGTCCCATAATCATGCCCTCCGAAATGTTTAGTTAATATATATTATGGCCAATCCAACTTTCAGTTCTTCCTTCTTTTCATTTATCGTAAAGCTAGTGATGGTGAGCATGTTCAATCGTTTGTTTTAATAAGTTGATGACATGTTCATCATCATGGGAATAATATAAAGTAGTCCCTTCTCTACGATATTTGACTAAGCGTAAGTTTTTTAAGAAGCGCAACTGATGTGAAACCGTAGATTGACGAAGATTAAGATGTTCTGCAATTTCATTAACAGAATACTCTTTCTTACATATGAGGTTTAAGATTCGAATCCTTGTTGGGTCACTTAATGCTTTAAATGTTTGTGAAACAATAAATAATGTTTCCTCGTCTAAATCATTAAATTCACTATGTTCAGATTGACCGTTGTTTTGCGTTTCAACCATGTACCTCATCCTTATTCTTTGTTTTTTCTTATATGATTATATATTCATATATTAAACATTTGTTTCCTGAATGTCAATGTATATTCTAAAGAAGTGATTTCCTCTTCTTTACTCCTTCACCCATTGATAAATATTTCCTCACATTTAATAAATGGAAATAGATATACTAACAATAATAATGAGATATAAAGGTGTGTTTTCATTTGAGACCCTTTAATTGCAATGAATCTCCATTAAAACAAGCTGTATTAGAAGGATTAAACCTTTTGTCAAACGAAATTAAAGAGAGTATTCATTTGCTTAATAATGGTGAAGATAACTGTATTCTTTGCAATTTGGAATCGATTAAAGATACTTTAAATCATATTGAATCGGTTGCTGGATCCTTTTATTTAAAATGTTACTTAGCAAATTATACTGATAAATTTGAGGAAATTGCTACTTGTATGGAGAAACTGTCGGCACAACGAATCGGAGCTCTGATTGTCATCGAACGTGAAGATCCATTGGATCAGCTTATTCAAAAAGGGACCGATATTGGGGCAATTCTAACGCCGGCGTTATTGGAATCAATATTTTATCCTGGAAGTCCGTTACATGATGGAGCAGTACTGATCCGCCAAAATAAAATTATTTCTGCCGCTAATTTTCTACCAATGGCAACAGAAATTTTCGAGGGAAGTAAGTTCGGAGCAAGGCACCGTGCCGCTATAGGTCTTACAGAACACAGCGATGCCCTAGTCCTTGTCGTCTCAGAAGAAACTGGTAAAATTTCCTTTGCATTAAATGGCAATTTATATCCAATACAAACAATGAATTAAGTTCAGCAACAGTGGCCTACTGTGTGGCTCTCTGTTGAATGCCATGTTTTTGGAAGATAAGAAAGACTAGCTGCTGTTTTAATCGTTTAAATTCTCCAGGCAAACGGTTTCTTTTCCATGCCGATCGCTAAAAACTGCCTGAAACATATCTCTTCTTCTCCCTTGATTTAACTTTATAGCGTAATCATTTAATATGTGTGACTTTGACTAGACTTTTGTTTTAAAAAAGTCTGCTTACAAAGCAGACCATTATCAATACTTTATTGTTTACCTCCTTCCTTTTCCCATCGTTCAATTTCAGACCGGACGAATGGTGCAACTTCTGTTCCTAACAATTCTATGGAGCGCATAACATCTTCATGAGGCATGGATCCGACAGGAACATGAAGCATAAATCGTTCAATCCCCACATTTTTACGAAGAAAAATAATTTTTTCAGCAACCGTTTCAGGATCACCACAATATAATGCTCCCTCTAAACTGCAAGCATGATCAAAGGTTTCTTTTCTATATGGTGCCCAACCACGTTCTCTACCTAACTTATTCATTGCATATTGAGTCGGTGGGAAAAATTTCTCGACCGCTTCTTCAGTTGTATCCGCAACAAAACCATGGGAATGAGATGCTACGGTCAATTTCGAAACATCATGTCCCGCTTCCTTCGCTGCCCGCTTATATAAATTTACAAGTGGAGCAAACTGTAATGGACTGCCACCAATAATCGCTAACACTAAAGGAAGTCCAAGAATTCCTGCACGAGCGACTGATTGAGGTGTACCACCACTTGCAATCCAAATCGGTAACTTATCCTGTACAGGTCGTGGATAAACACCGCGATTATGAACCGCTGGGCGATGTTTGCCTTGCCAATTCACGATCTCATTTTCGTTAATTTGTAATAGTAGTTCTAACTTTTCATTAAATAATTCATCATAGTCTTTTAAATCATAACCAAATAACGGGAACGATTCAATGAACGAACCGCGACCTGCCATGATCTCCGCGCGACCATTTGAAATTGCGTCAACGGTAGCAAAATCTTGATAGACACGCACAGGGTCATCGGAAGATAAAACAGTAACAGCACTTGTCAATCGGATACGTTTTGTTTTTGATGCCGCAGCTGCTAATAAAATAGCCGGAGCCGAGCAGGCATAGTCTTTCCGATGATGTTCTCCTACGCCAAACACATCCAATCCAACTTGGTCTGCTAAAACGATTTCTTCTACGACTTCACGAATTCGTTCAGCATGGCTAATCGTTTTTCCTGTTTTGACATCTGGTGTCGTTTCAGCAAATGTCGTAATCCCAATTTCCATCATGATCCTCCAAATTAATTCTATTTCGTCTTTTACGATATCGGATAATATAACTGCGAGTCAATCAATATGTGCGAATTATAAATGATAAATTTTCCACAAAATATGAAAAGGGACTGACTTCATGACAGCCCCATTAAGCTTTAAATTTTCACTAAAACTCTGGTAATTGATCTAAATTGTTATCCTCTATCCCATCGGGTTCACTACGAATAATATCCCTACCATACTTGTGGAACACATCAATATTCGCTAAATCACCCGCTTTTGCCTCTTCTAAGGCAGTTAAGTAATCTAATTCTCGGCCTGTATTTGTTTTAAATGCAATAAGATCCCCATCATCATTTTTACGGACGGCAACAATTTGTTCTTTACCATCATCGATATTGTGGTTATTCATACTTTCCATATTGCTTTGAGCTTTATATTGTTCATAAATTTTTTCAAAATCTTTATCTTTCACTTCATCACCCCACTTCTTTACTACAAAAAATCTTGCTCGATTATTATTCC
>CADBNU010000338.1 GCA_902796085.1 Heyndrickxia coagulans | reverse complement strand
TTATTATGATGAAAATGGAACCAGTACCGAAGAATAGAAAAGGGAATGATTTATGGATGTAGTTCATCTCATGTTATTTTTTTTGTTAGGTTTAATTTTCGGGTCATTTTTTAATGTTGTCGGTTTGCGAATCCCGAAAAAAGAGTCAATCGTATATCCGAATTCCCATTGTCCAAGCTGTCAACATGAGCTATCTTGGTTTGAAAATATCCCTGTATTGTCATATATCATTTTAAAAGGGAAATGTCGTCATTGTAAAACGCACATTTCGCCCATTTATCCTGTCGTGGAACTTGTGACCGGTTTCCTGTACGCTTTTACATTTTATAAACTTGGTTTTCAAATGGAATTAGCAATTGGTTTATTACTTGCCTCTCTTCTAGTTATAATTACGGTTTCCGACTGGGTATATATGCTTATTCCTAACAGAGTCCTCTTGTTTTTCCTTGTGTTTATCGTCGGATTGCGGATAGTTGAACCGTTGGATCCTTGGTGGGACGTATTGCTCGGTGCTGCCGTCGGATTCGGTATATTATACTTGTTGGCAGTTGTAAGTAAAGGCGGCATGGGCGGTGGTGATATCAAGCTCTTTTTCATTCTTGGACTTTTCTTAGGAACCAAAGCCACAGTCATGACATTGTTTCTCGCTTCTATAATTGGGGCGATCTTTGGCTTCATTCAAATTATATTGAAAGGATACGAGAAACGCAGACCGATTCCCTTCGGACCATTTATAGCGATCGGGGCAATTCTTGCGTATTTTTATACAGATGAGATGATTAATTGGTATATTGAAATGTTCATATATTAAATTTATAGGCTATTCTTTAACAAGATAATGACTTGTTACGAATAGCCTTTTTTATGTATATTGAGTTCTGTAAAACACTTAAAACTTCTTTTAGTTTTATTTTATTTGTATAACATATTTGCGGCCTTTATTTTTTCCAATGGCTTGGTAATCGGCTTTCTTCAGTAAATAAAACATGGTATGTTCTGAACGGATGTTTAAAAAGTCACGAGCTTGTTGGTTTGTTATTTCTTTAGAAACTAAGTAATAATAATCATTTAAACTTTGCAAATAGTTATTTTCACCAACATAATGACAATTTTTACAAATCCATTTTTTCCCATCTTTCTGCATCGGGATAGCTGAACAGACGGGGCAATGAATCCCTTTCATTAGATCGTTATATTGAACATGATATTTTTTCTCAATGTCAATTTCATAAGGAGTATGGGAATCTTTTAAAAGAGTAGCAAGAAGTTTTACATCACTAGATTTTAGAATTCGTTTAGTTGAGGAATTTGATAATTCAAAGATCTTTGGAACAAGATTAGATCCTGAAATGATTTTGTTATAAATATTCGGATCAGGAGAATCAGTTTTAATTAAAGTGGTTGGGGAACTGAATACAACGTAGGAATATATCGGAATATTAGAATAATGATGTTCAAAAAGCCAATTTTGAAGTAATAATTGCTGCCTTTCCACCTGATTAATCGGATTTTGTAATACTTCTTCTTGATTTTCGGTTTTAATGAGCTGTAGTTGATTGAATTTATTAAAGTACACTTTTCCAACATAATTTTTCACTTCTATTATCAAGATAAATTTTACCGATAATAAAATATAATCGATTTGAAAAAAGCCTGTTGTATCTTTTATCCGTATATTATATAAAATATAGTATTGCCCTTGTGGAAGTTGTTTTAATAAGTAATACACTTCTTTTTCTCCATATAAACCCGCCATTGATAAATTGTAGTCCTTCAAAATCCTCGGTTTAAATTTGTGAGATGATTTAACCCGTCGATTTAAAGCAATCAGTTGATTTGCATCAAAAGGGGTCGTAAATGGTTTTATAAACATAAAAAACCTCCTCTTTTTTAGTATAGTCTAATATATTTTATAGGTAAATTCTACTATTTTTCATGTGATATTTTGATAGTATGTAGGATTTAAGGAATATCCGTAGTAAAACTCGTCAAATTCGTAGTACCTGGTTAAAATATCCGTAGTAAAATGCGTGAAATCCGTAGTACCAGGTTAAATATCCGTAGTAAAACGTGTGAAATCCGTAGTACCAAGTTAAATATCCGTAGTAATGCGTGTGAAATCCATAGCACCAGTTCACAAATCCGTAGTAATGCGCGTGAAATCCGTAGTA
>CADBNU010000337.1 GCA_902796085.1 Heyndrickxia coagulans | reverse complement strand
CACCCAATCTTTTTACCGTCAGGTTGGGGTTCTTGGCAACAAAATATCCTACCGGTCATTACACTCGGTACTGGAGGAGCTGCTATTATTGCTCGGATGACACGGTCGAGTATGTTAGAAGTTATTAACCAAGATTATATACGTACAGCGAGAGCAAAGGGTGTGAAGGAGAGACTTGTTATATATAAACATGCATTGAAAAATGCTTTAATACCAGTAGTTACAGTAGCTGGTTTAGAGTTTGGTAGTTTCTTAGGTGGTGCTGTTTTAACAGAATCAGTATTTGCAATCAATGGAATGGGCCGGCTAGTCGTTGATGCAATTTATCAAAGAGATTTCCCAGTTTTACAAGGAACTGTTCTGATCATTGCTTTATTATTCGTGATCGTTAATACGTTAGTTGATATTTCATACCGTTATTTAAATAAACGAATAGACTTGCAATAGGGGTGAACACATGTGAAAAACATTTTAGAAGTAAAGAATCTTTGTACCTCTTTTTTTACAGAAGAAGGAGAAGTGAAGGCCGTTAACGGTGTTAGTTTTTCCGTACCATCTGGAAGAACGTTAGGAATCGTAGGTGAGTCGGGTTCAGGTAAAAGTATTACATCACTATCTATTTTACGACTTATTCAAAGTCCAGGAAAAATTAAAAGTGGAGAAATTTTATTTGATGGTAAGGATCTCTTGCAACTCTCAGAAAAGGACATGCGCAAAATTCGAGGTAACGAAATTTCAATGATTTTCCAAGAACCAATGACTTCCTTAAACCCTGTTTTTACAATTGGTGAGCAAATTAGTGAAGTTTATCAAATCCATCGGAATTTATCCAAGAGAGAAGCAAAGGAAAAATCAATTGAAATGTTAAAGCTTGTTGGTATTCCTTCTCCTGAAAAACGAATTGATCAATATCCACATGAATTATCAGGTGGAATGCGTCAACGGGTTATGATTGCAATGGCTCTTGCTTGTAATCCGAAATTATTAATTGCAGATGAGCCAACGACTGCTTTAGATGTAACGATTCAAGCACAAATTTTAAGGTTAATAAAAGAGTTACAAGAAAAACTTCACATGTCTGTTATTTTCATTACTCACGATTTAGGTGTCGTTGCCGAAACATGTGATTATGTTGCTGTTATGTATTGCGGAAAAGTAGTTGAATTTGCAGACGTCAAAACATTATTTAAAAATCCACAGCATCCGTATACAGTTGGCTTATTAAATTCACTACCACGGCATGATATTGACCAAGAAGAACTTATTGCAATCAAAGGAAATGTGCCCAGCCCTTTTGAAATGCCAAATGGTTGTGCTTTTGCACCAAGATGTCCCCATGCATCAGCCATATGTCATACGAAAGAGCCGGAATTAGTACCGCATCTAGAAAATAATGAAATTCGCTGCTGGATCTATTCAAATGAGTGGGACGGAAATAAGGAGGTGGATGTAAACGGTGGGCAAAGAACTATTAACCGTTAAAAACCTAAAAAAATACTTTCCGATTAAGGGCGGATTTTTAGGCCGAACCGTCAATCACGTAAAAGCTGTTGACGATGTTTCTTTTACAATTTATCAAGGGGAAACTGTCAGTATTGTCGGTGAATCAGGATGCGGTAAGTCCACAACGGGACGCGCCATTTTACGACTAGATGAGCCGACTTCAGGAAGTATTATCTTTGATGGTACAGACCTCCTCAAGTTAAGCAAATCTGAAATGCGAAAAAAACGGAAAGATATGCAAATCATTTTCCAAGACCCTTTCGCTTCTTTAAATCCACGTCAAACAGTGAAAAGTATTATTAAAGAAGCGATGACCATTCAAAATGTTCATTCAAAAAGTGATCGAGAAAAAGAGGTATTACAACTTCTAGAAACAGTCGGAATTGCTAAATATCAAGCAGACCGATTTCCCCATGAATTTAGTGGTGGGCAAAGACAAAGAATTGGAATTGCACGGGCCTTATCTGTTCAACCAAAAATTATTATTTGTGATGAGGCAGTTTCAGCCCTTGATGTTTCTATTCAAGCACAAGTATTAAACTTGTTAAAAAAATTGCAACGAGAATATAATTTAACTTATTTATTTATTTCCCATGATCTCGGAGTTGTTCGACATATTTCTGATCGAATTATCGTCATGTATTTAGGGAAAATTGTCGAAATCGGTGATAAACATTCTATTTTTGAAAACCCACAACATCCTTATACAAAAGCTCTTTTATCATCGATTCCTGTTCCAGATCCAGAAAAACAAAGAGAACGAATTATCTTAAAAGGGGATCTTCCATCACCCATTCATCCACCATCAGGTTGTCGTTTTCATACTCGTTGTCCTTTTGCAACAGAGTTATGTCAAACAACGGAACCGGAACTTGTTCACAAAAATAATATGAAGACGGGCCACGCAGCAGCATGTCATTATATTGGTAAATTAAATGAGAAAGTTGCTGTTACAAATTAATCATTAGAGTGCCATTTGGAAATGGCCCTCTTCCTTTTTTTATAAAAATATACTTACCACTATTGACATCTTCTTTCTTAAACATTTCTCCCATTACGACTAGACTTAGAATTTTTGTGCATATTTTAGAAGATTAAGGAAATAGAAAAGTAATTTTTAGCATTTTCTAAATTATTGTTTTATAATATACATATTAATAAATGTGAATAGTTAATCATTCTAACGTTTGTGGAGGGAGTCACTTGGAACGCATATCAACAGATCAGTTACTCGAAATTTTTACGGAAATTTTTCCAAAAGATACATCCGTTGCTATATCTGATACGAGGGTTTATCAAGACTACTTTCCCAGTCCATCCATTAACTTACATATTAAACCTGGTGATCAAATTAAAAGGGGAAGTGCAACTTATAAAGCACTTTCATTAAAAAGAAAAATTTTTTCATACGTTGACCCAAGTGTGTTTGGTGTATCCTATTTTGGCTTATCTGTTCCAATATTGGAAAAAGGGAAACCAGATAGAGTTGTGACAGCCATTTTCCCTACGCGCGCTAATTATTCTCTACCAAATTTTTTTACAATTAAAAATGGCGATCGTTGGTATCCGGTACCTGTTCAAAGTATTCTATATTTAGAAGCGGAAAATCGTAAAGCTAAGGTTGTTACAAAAAATATTGATGGTTATCATAAACTTAATTTATCTGAGATTGAATATTTATTACCAGCGGAGCAGTTTATTCGGTGTCACCGTTCTTTTATTGTAAATGTAAATGCCATTGCAGAAATACAACCAGACTTCCATTCTACTTTTCTATTAGTTATGAAAAATGGCGATCGTATTCCTGTTAGCCAGTCCTATGCAAGCTATTTTAGAAAGCAGTTAATGTTTTAATAAAAATAAACCGTTTACAGTTTTTGTTCTGTTTTTTTCTGAATAGTTCCTTTATTTTCTATTTCATTCCAATAGAAATGTGGTTCCCCCCTCGCTTTGATAAGATAATGTAAAGTTCATAAAATGTTCAAAAAGAGGGGGATTACTGTGGAGAAAGAGCTTTCAAACGTATTACCTGAATCTTTAAAGGGTAAAATTGTTTCTGCTGATGAAGCTGCTTCATGGTTTGAAAACGGGATGACATTGGGGTTAAGTGGGTTTACTCGCGCAGGAGATGCTAAGGCAGTTCCACTTGCTTTAGTTGAACGGGCAAAAACTGACCCTTTCAAAGTAAACGTTTACACCGGTGCTTCTTTAGGTTCTGATATTGACAAATTAATGTCTGAACAAGGACTTATCGCAAAACGTTTACCATACCAAACAGATAATACAATTAGAAAGAAGATCAACCAAGGGGACGTATTATATATTGATCAACATTTATCCCATACTGCTGAACTTGTTCGCGCTGGGGTATTGCCAGAAATTGATTTTGCTATCGTAGAAGCGGTTGCTATTACAGAAGATGGTATGATTATCCCTACTACATCTGTAGGAAACTCTCCAATATTCGTTCAAAAAGCGAAAAATGTTATTGTAGAGTTAAATACAAATTTACCAAAAGAATTAGTTGGTGTACATGACATTTACTTACCTGAAAAACAAGGGGAAAGAAAACCGATACCTTTAACAAATTCTAGCGATCGTATTGGTACAATTGGTATTCCTGTTGAGTTTGATAGAATTAAAGGTATTGTACTAACAACTGAAACGGATTCTCCTTCAACTATCGTACAACCTGATGAAGAAACGCAAACGATGGCCAATCATTTAATGTCATTTTTACGTAAGGAAATTGAAGCAGGTCGATTAGATAAAACACTCGCGCCACTTCAAATCGGTGTTGGTTCAGTCGCAAATGCAGTATTACACGGTATGCTTACTTCTGAATTCCATGATCTTGAAGTATATTCTGAGGTACTACAAGATGCTGTATTTGATTTAATTGACGCGGGGAAAGTTAAAGTCGCTTCTGCAACTTCGATTACTTTATCAGAAGAAAAAGGAAATGAAGTATACGGCAACTTTGAAAAATATAAAGATAAATTGATTTTAAGACCACAAGAAATTTCGAACTATCCGGAGATTGTCCGTCGTCTCGGGACTATATCAATCAATACAGCATTAGAAGTTGATATTTACGGTAATGTAAATTCAACACATGTTTCCGGTACGAAGATGATGAACGGTATTGGTGGATCCGGTGACTTTGCACGTAATGCTCGTCTAACAGTATTTGTTACAAAATCGGTTGCAAAAGGCGGTAACATTTCCAGTATTGTTCCTTTTGTATCGCATGTAGATCATACTGAACATGATGTTGATGTTATTGTTACTGAGCAAGGTTATGCTGATTTACGTGGTCTTGCACCGAGAGAGCGTGCGGAGTTGATTATTGAAAATTGTGCACATCCAATGTATAAAGAACAGTTGAAAGATTACTATTTTGAAGCATTAACACAAGGCGGCCAAACACCTCACATTTTAGAAAAAGCTTTTTCATTCCATATTAACTTTGCTAAAAATGGAACCATGTTAGAAAAAGTTCCTGTAACAAACTAATTCTTTCGTTCCTTATAGGTTGTCCAATGATTCGGACAACCTCTT
>CADBNU010000336.1 GCA_902796085.1 Heyndrickxia coagulans | reverse complement strand
TTTTAAAGCAACCTCTTTCATTCATTATTTACTGATCACTTCTTTACCTTTATAAGTTCCACAACTTGGGCAAACGCGGTGAGCTAATTTCATTTCTCCGCAATTTGGGCATTCTGTCATGCCAGGAACTCTTAATTTATAATGTGTACGACGTAGGCGTTTTCTAGTTTTTGAAGTTCTTCTAAATGGTACAGCCATGTTTCCCACCTCCTTAAACAGGATGAATATCAATCGTTTTCTTGATTAAGTAATTTAGCAAGTTTAGCTAATCGAGGATCTACTTTTTGCTCATTGTTCTTTTCTTCTTCTTGAACAAATTGCCAATCATTTCCGGATAACAGAGATGCTGGGATTTCTTCATCCTCATCGCCATAAACTTGAATAGGAATTTCAAGTAAAATTAATTCTTCTATGATCGGGGTTAAATCGATCTTCCCACCTTGTACAACATGCACATTATCATCCGCGTATTCTTCAACATCCGATATTTCATCACGAAAGACTTCTGTCGTTTGAATCGAAAAAGGATAGGAAACATCTTCCCATGTTCTTGAATTCGGTAAAATCATCTCACCTGAAATGTGAAGATGAAATGTGACTTCTTTCGCATGAATATCCGCAGTTCCTTTTACACGTACAGGTGAAATGGATCGAATTTGTGGATCTCTCAGTCTAACTGAATCCAAGTTTACCTTTTCATCAAAGGTTAACCCTTTATTTTTAAATTTTTGTAACTGTGTCATCGACCACTTCATTAAAATCACCCCAAGGCAACAAAGGTTATTATAGCTTTACTAGCACGATTTGTCAATATTTTTTCTTTACAGTCTTGATTGTTAAAGGAAAAAATTACATAATGTTAACAACTAGTCTTTTCTTAATTTTGGCTATTTTTTCAGCAATTATTCGAAAGACCATAAAGTAAGACTTTTGAAACTATAAATTACATATTACCATTTTTTTGTAAAAAAGAATACACCATAAAGTTTAAATGGAGGTAACAATGAAAAGTTGTGGTATCGTTGTTGAATATAATCCGTTTCATAACGGTCATCTCTATCATCTGCACAAAGCGAAAGAAGCGACTAAAGCTGACGTCGTCATCGCCGTTATGAGTGGAAACTTTTTACAAAGAGGTGAACCTGCTCTCGTTTCCAAATACTTCCGAACAAAAATGGCCCTTGAAAACGGCGTTGATATTGTCGTTGAACTCCCATATGCCTTTGCCACCCAAAGAGCAGACATTTTTGCAAAAGGCGCGATAGATATCCTTAACAGTCTTCGGTGTTCCTACCTTTGTTTTGGTAGTGAATCAGGTCATATTGAACAATTTTTAAAAACTTACGATTTGATGCAAGAAAAAGAAAATGAATATAATCAATTCGTCAAACTCTTTATGAAAGAAGGTTTTAGTTATCCCGAGGCAACTTCCCGAGCCTTCAAAAACATTTTGTACGAAAACCATCTTCTTGATCTATCAAAACCAAATAATATTTTAGGGTATCATTACATAAAAGCAATGAAAGACCTCCATTCCGATATGGAACCCGTTACAATTAAAAGGGTCAATTCCGGATATCATGACATATCACTTTCTCCATCAAACATTTCAAGCGCAACTAGTATACGAGAAGCGTTATTTGAAACAAAAAGGTTAGAAGCCATTAAAAAACAAGTTCCACTTGAATCGTATAATTTACTCGTTCATTATCATGAAAAGTTCCATACCTTTGTCCGTTGGGAAAACCTTTGGCCATATTTAAAATACCGCATTTTACAAAGTGAACCGGAAGAATTGAAAGAAATATATGAAATAGAAGAAGGGTTGGAAAACCGTTTTATTCGCTTCGCAAAAGATTCCATCACATTTCATGAATTTATGGAAAAAGTAAAAACGAAACGATATACATGGACAAGATTACAACGAGCATGTGTACACCTATTAACAAACAGTCGTAAAACCATGATGCATAAGCGTTCAAAACGAGCGGAATACATCCGTTTGTTAGGCTTTACAAAGAAAGGAAGAGCTTATATTCGTCAAAACAAAGATCATTTTACATTGCCAATCATTTCAAAACTTTCCCAAGCTGATCGAGAGATCATTCGGCTAGATGTAAAAGCAAGTCATATTTATTCCTTTGCTTTTCAAACCGAAATTGGTCAACAAGTTATCAACGAAGAATTCCAACAACCACCTATTATAAAATAAGGGCTGTCCAGATTGGACTGCCCTTCCAACTATTTTTCCTTTAACGTTTGTAAAAATCGAATGGCATCATCAAAGTCATCAACGGGAACGATTTTCATGTCCGTTCCAATATCTTTTGCTGTTTTCACTGCGATTTCATAGTTGGATTCTTTTTTACCATTTTCATTCGGCGCAAAGAAAATCTCTGCCCCCGCTTTATCAGCCGCCACAACCTTTTGATCAATCCCCCCAATTGGTCCTACCTTTCCGTCCGGGGAAATTGTCCCTGTTCCAGCAATGCTGAATCCTTTCGTGATGTCCTCATCAATTAATTGATTATAGATTTCTAAAGCGAACATTAATCCTGCAGATGGGCCACCGATTTCACTTGTATTAATATCCACCTCCGGATTAGACATAATTTCTTTATCTTCTACAAGGCTAATTCCTATTCCAGGTTTGCCAATTTCCTCAATAATTCTTAATTCAATTGTTTCTGTGATTATTTTTTCGTTTCGATTGATTGTTACTTCAATTTTATCTCCAGCTTGTTTACTTTGAATATAATCAGTAAACCCTTTTGCAGAGTCAAAGGTCTCTCCATCAATACTTGTAATCCGATCACCAGCTTTTAAAACACCCTCAGCAGGGCTACCGTCCATCACATTTAATATGTAAATCCCATTCATTTGAACTTTAATCTCTTTTCCTGCCTTCTCATAGGCCAATTGAATGGCATTTTCTTGAGAATTTTCCATGTAATAAAGTTGACGAATCTGGTATTCTTCATCGGTTTCATTTTCCAATCGGATCGCTTCTATAGGTTCTAATTGATAATATTCATTCACTTTCGTCATTAAAAAAGTAATGATATTGGCTTTGCCAATCCGAATAGTTGTTAACATAAATTCACCATCATTTTCATAACCATTTTCCACATCGATAATTTCATCTAATACTTTTGCTAAACCTGGTCTTGATACATAATAAGGTAGTGGATAAAAGTTAACAAATAAAATGATAATTAGAACAAACGAAAAAATAAGAATACGACTTTTTCTTTTCACCTAATGTTACTCCTTCCAACTTTGGATCACGTTTTTAATTTCTTTGATTGCTTTTCGTGTTACTTCTTCCCCTGCTTGCACAAATGTGTCAATTTCTTCAAACGCGTAAGAACTATAATGTTGAATAGGTGGGCGTAAATAAATATCTGAAAGCAGCTCTCGGTTTTGCACCAGTTCTTGTTGCATAATATCCAGACTTTGTAAAATTACACCGTAAATATTTGTAATTTCTGGGTTTTTATTTAGACCTGAAACATCTACAGCGATAACAATATCCGCTCCCATTTCTTTCACAACAGAAACCGGTACGCGATCAGCAACCCCACCATCAACAAGCATTTTCCCTTCTATCACTTCAGGTACGAAAATACCCGGAATGGATATACTCGCTCTTACAGCTTCAGCAACCGATCCTGATTTAAAAACAACCTTTTCTCCATTGTAGATATCAGTCGCTACTATTGCTATATTTGGATATAACTGCTCTATTTTTTTATGATGTGTAAATAGACGAATAAAATCTTTAATCCGTTTACCCGAAATAAAGCCTAATTTTGGAGGCATAGTTACATCGATAAAAAATTTCCGTTTGAAGGAATGAGCGATTTTTAACATTGTATCAATACTATGTCCTGCACCGTAAAAAGCAGCGACAAGTGCCCCCATACTACTGCCAGCAATCATATGAATGGGTATGTTTTCCTGTTGTAATACCTTTAAAACACCGACATGCGCAAATCCTCTTGCACCGCCAGAGCCTAATGCCAACCCAATCTTCGGCCTTTCCATGAAATTCCTCCCCTCTGCTAACCCATAAAATATGTATATTTCCATTGAGTTCAAACATAACAATTTTTATTCTAGTAAATCAAACTCTGATGTTATCAACTACAAATTCATTCGAAAAGAGTATTGGAAGCAAATTTTATAATTCTTTTTTGACGCCAACGTTCATACATTATTTTAGAGAATGGACAAGTATTGATTTTATTTTATCATATTGACTTTATTGGCTAAAAATGTAAGGAGGAATAAACTTGCAATCTTCCAAATTCGTAACCATTCTTTTAGCATCCTCCGTCATGCTTTTTGCAATAGCATTAATTTCCCATCCGAAAGAAGCTCTCGATGCTTCGATATACGGTCTAAATACTTGGTGGGATGTTGTTTTTCCATCACTTCTCCCGTTTTTTATCATAGCAGAAGTATTGATTGGTTTTGGTGTTGTTAAATTTATCGGTGTTTTATTGGAACCGTTTATGCGTCCATTGTTTCGTGTACCCGGGGTAGGGGGCTTTGTATGGTCAATGGGGATGGCTTCTGGAAACCCTGCAGGAGCAAAGTTTACCGTTCGACTGCGTGAGGAAAATCAAATTACGAGATTAGAAGCTGAAAGGTTGGTAGCCTTTACGAGTTGTGCCAATCCGTTATTTATATTTGGTGCTGTTGCCGTTGGTTTTTTTCATAACCCAGAGCTCGGCATTATCTTTGCCATTTCACATTATGGCGCAAATATTCTCGTTGGACTCGTAATGCGGTTTTACGGAAAAACAGAAAAAGAAAAAGGAGAGGCAACAAAATTTTCAATTATAGAAGCCTTTAACCAAATGCATGAAACAAGAATTGCTGATAAAAGACCAATCGGTAAATTACTTGGTGATGCGGTTATTTCTTCGATTAATACATTACTAATGATCGGTGGATTCATTATTCTTTTTTCCGTTGTTAATCGACTGTTGTCCATTATGAATATCACCGATTACTTAGCATTATGTATTCAATTATTATTCAAATTTCTCATGATTCCAATAGATTTAGCTATCCCTTTTATATCCGGTTTATTTGAAATGACGATCGGTAGCGATTTGATTAGTACAACAACAGGCGTTACACTATTACAACAGTCCGTTGTCGTTTCTTTTCTATTAGCCTTTGGCGGCTTTAGTATTCAAGCCCAAGTAGCCAGTATACTTTCGAAAAGTGATATTCGTTTTTTGCCATTTTTATTTGCCCGATTTTTACAAGGGATTTTTGCAGCAGTTCTAACTCTTTTTATTTGGGAACCAATTTATGAAAAAAATTTACAAGGAGAAAACCTTTCTCAACCTACGTTTTTCTTACTCGATCAAACCCAAATGACAACAATCATAGACTTCTTTACTCAATTCGGACCAATGATTACCATCTTTTCACTTGTTGCCTACATCCTAATTTATGCGAAAAGGACATCCAACTAAGCAATAAAAAAAGTCTGACCCATTGAAAAACAAAATGTTTTTCGTGGTGTCAGAACTTCAACTTATTTTGGGAATTTTTGCATTAATGCATCATTAACAACCGACGGGACGAGATCGGAAACATCGCCACGATATTTTGCCACTTCTTTTACAATACTTGAACTTAAAAATGAATATTGTTTATTGGTCATGATAAAAAATGTATCGATGTCAGGGTTTAACTTGCGATTCATTGCAGCGTTTCTCATCTCATACTCAAAATCAGAAATAGCACGAAGACCACGAAGAATGACTTTCGCATTTACACTTTTTGCATATTCAACTAAAAGGCCGTTAAATGAGTCTACCACAACATTCGGTATATCTTTTGTCGATTCTCTAATAAAATGAAGACGTTCCTTTAGTTCAAATAACGTTCTACTTTTTTCTGAATTATGTAATACTGTTACATACACTTTATCGAAAATTTTTGCCCCTCTTTTAATGATGTCTAAATGTCCATTTGTAATCGGATCAAAACTTCCGGGGCATACTGCAACTCTTTCCACTTTCCTTCCTCCTAATTGCTATAATGATATAATGAGATTGATATTGTACCATAATGCTCAGTGCGAATTTTTTCTAGACTTTCAACTTTTTCTGGCAAAATATTTTCCTTCGCATGTTCACATACAATGATACCGGAATTATTTAACAGTTGGTGATTTGAAATTTCTTTTAAAATTGTCGTATATACATCTTTTTTATAAGGGGGATCCATCCAAATTACATCAAACTTTAAACGGCGTTGAATCATAACCCGTAAAGCTCGTTTCCAATCATTTTTATATATCTCTGCCATCGATTCAAAACGACATATATTTACATTTTCCTTTATCGTGCGGATAGCTTTATAATCGGAATCAACAAAAATGACTTTGTCGAGCCCACGACTCAGACCTTCAATTCCTAAACCACCACTTCCTGCAAATAAATCAAGACCATAACCACCATCAAAATAAGGACCAATCATATTAAAAATCGCTTCTTTTACTTTATCAGTCGTTGGTCTCGTGTTTTTTCCTGGAACAGCTTTTAAGATTCTTCCTTTTTGAGATCCGGATATAACACGCAAACTATCACCTGAATTCTACCTATAAAATCAACTACATTTGTAAAATTTTAGTTCGTTTATCATCCTACCATAAACAGAAAAGAAAGGCTACCACGAAGAAAGACAAATTTTTTTGAAAAAAATGTATAAGTAGACGAAATTTGGTCATAATGAGAATGACAACATCAAACAAACGATGATGATGTTGTTGCCAACCGCGGAGAAGACTTACGTTTCCCCATAAGTTCTTCCTCCGGTTTCTCCTCTCCCTTTGCCTTCACTCATTTTTGAGTTTGAAGGAGCCCTGTAGATTTTCTACAGGGATTTTTTTATGTTCATTCTTTCAAAACATCGCTAGGGCGATTTTATATACCATTATTGTTAACCAAAAAAGGAGGGGTGTCGCAATGGACACCCTCTTCAAACATGCATCTTAGTAAATATACACTTGATCTGATAAGTGTATTACCCCAAAATGAAAAATGTCAGTAAATACCTTTTCTGTTACATATATTTTTTCATCGACTACAATGATCGGGTCAATGGACTGATCTAGGAAAAATCCATATTTTTCTTCATTAAAAATAAAAAAATCGCGATTTCTATATAAACGATACATATCAACACCATTCGTTAAATAATATTCATGATTTGATATGTGTGTAAAGTTAAAACCAAATTGTTTTACAACTGGTTCAAACGGAAAATATAGATGATGATTCCAAACAATAGCGGGTTCATTTAATACTGTTTCACCATGTAAGACAATCGGTTTATCTAATGTGAAGTACATTACTTCAGGCTTTCCTAAATTTGACAGGCATCTTTTAAAGAAAGTCGTTTTCATCTTTTTTATCTTGCCTAAATAGTCATCCATTTTCTCAGCTGTTATAAAGCCTTTTGTTCTTAAAATATTATTGATTAGTTGTTGCTTCTCAATGTCTGAAACATTTTCCTGCAATTCCTTTATATAAGGTTGAAGCTCGCTTGTCGGTTTTATGTTTGTAATATAAGTCGCTAATAATGCAAATAACCATCGTTCTTCTTCGTCCCCATTCCAAAAATTGGTTAGAAGAAATTGTTCGGTCCAGGCTTGTTCAAGCTTTTTTTCATGTTTTGTCGTAATGACGAGTGAAGGAAACCATTGGGGTGACATTTGATCTGTTAATAAAATGATTGGATATTTTTTATCACTGTCATTCGTAAATTTTTTTAGAAATGACAATTGATCCTTATCTATTTCTCCATCATGATACACAGAAACTTTCTTATCATAATTCATATATGAGAGCGGTTTTTTATGCCAAATTAATGGAAAATGTTCCTCATCTTCGCTCACAAAAGAAAAATATCGAACATGATCCAATTCTTCATTGTATACTAACGGTGCTGCCGTAATCCATGTACCTGACACTTCTTTATCAACAGCAATATGAATCGTTGTCAAAGATGTCTTCATTTTCTCTAAAGTAACATACCAATCTTGCAAAATCGATGTATTTTGATGAGCGTCAAATTGAATTTCATATCGAAAATTAACATTATCATGATCGATATTTAATGTTTGAGGACATTTGCGGCTTTGCTTGTTTCCACATTGAAAATTTGTTGCCGATTTAGGATAACGAACGGTAATGTCTTCACCATCTACATTATAAAATGTATGTGATATCAGCAGTCGATCAGCACGTTGCTTAATCTCGATTTGTTGTTCAATATTATTTATTTCTCTATATGTTGAACCAACTGTAAATTCAGTCCATTGCCAATAAATGACAACTGAAAAAATTAGGCTACATAAGAGAAAAATCCACCATAAGGACTTACGCATCTCCACTTTCTCCCTAAAAAACACGATGATGTTACTATTATACAATATATAAACAGGGAATTATGACCGAATCTACCGAGACTTTTTGACTAAATCTTGAAGCCACAAAAAAAGGCTGTTTTTATACAGCCCTTTTTATCAAAAACCTAGTTTATAATCATATTCTTCCGTTTTGTCTGTTTTCTTACTTTCAAATTCCGTTTTTAAAAATGGTCGATAGGAAGGTTCAACTCTTTTTACATATGAAAAACTACTTAATTTTTCCATTATTGACTCACATTCGTCCATATCACAATATAAAACAACATATTTTAAACGTTTTGATATATAATGGACGTTCCCATATTTTTTTAAATTTTTGGCTGCCTTTAGAGAATACAACCATACAATAATACCTTGTCTTTGTCCTATCATACATCTTCCCCTATTTCTATATCAATTATTGATCTATGCACTACATCCGCAACTGCCACCTGTTGAACAGCCAACTTTATGTTTCGTTTCAAAAAATGGATTACCAGTCTCCACTTTTACACTTTCTGAAACCGAACGACCGATAATTAAACTAATTTCATCAAGTAAATTTTGTAGTTCTGTTTCAGCACGTTTAAAATTGGCTACATTTTCATCCATATCCATTTCTCTTTTTGCTAGACGGGTTTCTTTCATAATAGTTTGATAATCTGGATGATAACGTCCAAATCGTTGAACATACTCATATTGTTCCTTTAATTTTGTGAACCTTTCAATTTTCTTTTGTGTTTCTGAACTAGTTTTCATTTTATATAAACATTGACGATAATTTTCGACCACATCACTATTTAAAATCATTTTTGCAATTCTTTCAGCAGTATCAAGAATTTGTACACTTTCTAATGTTGCAAGCATGCGTTGCACCTCCTCCTTTAATCATAACATAAAATACGAAAAATCGGGAATGGTTAATCTAATGTTTACAGAATAATCGTAATTTTTATGTATGAAATTCAAGACTGCCCATAGGACAGTCTTGAATGGTTTTTATTATGTTTACTGATTCATATTTTCTAGCATAGAAAGCATCATATAGGCAATATTCATCCCCATGGACACTTTTTCTACTCGATCAGGAATTGTTTTTTTGTAATATTTCATTGCCGCTTGTTCAAATTGTTTTAATTTCCATGGACGTCTAGATAACTCTTGATACCAAATCGGCTGTTCTCGCAAAAAATGTTGCAAATCCTTTTTACTTACAATATAGTTATAGACATCTTTTCTCAAATATAACCACTTCCTTTAATCTTTTCGAAAAGAAAACGGGTTTTTAAAATTTCTTCGCTTAGTTCTATATCCAGTCGTTTCATGCGGATTTGCTTTATAATTTTCTTCCAAAAACTTTTGGAAATTTTCCAAAGCATCATTGATTTGACCGAGAAACTGTTGGACCTGGTCCATATCCATTTTTTTAATGTAATTCATAATTTGCTTGATAACCTCGGGAACATGATTTTCGTCTGTTGTTTGGGAATTTGTATTTTTGTCTGTTTCACTATGTGATTGCGAACGATATTTTTTCCACGATGGATCATCTTCACCTAATAAATACCATTCTTCATAAAGTTGTTGCCAAGTCATTTTCCCTTGTCTCACTTCAATAATTAATTTCGGATGTCGTTTAACAAATTGTTTAAATAAAGTCACATTTCGCCCCTTTTTACCAGACATCTTCCTCACCTCACGTCGTTCCATATATATAGCCTATGAATTTTATGCAAAAAAGGCACAAAATTTCTATAAAGAGAACGACAATAATTCATTAAAAAACAAAAAAAGTCGGTACATCCGACTTTTTACTCCCACGATTTTTCTAAAAAGTTTTGCGTATAATATTTTTTATAAACTCCAACACCGATATGGGTAAATTTTTTACTTAATAATGTTTCACGGTGACCTTTACTATTTAACCAGCCACTAACAACAGCAATACTATCCGTATACTGGTAAGCAATATTTTCACCAGCTGATTCAAAAAATATGTTCCGCCTTGCTAGTCGATCCGCCAATTGGCCGTATTTTTCAGATTCATGGGAAAAGGTTTCTGTTTCGAACATATCTAGACTATGATTATAGGCAACATCTCTTATCGTATCATCCCAGGTTAATTCATTTAATGAGAATTCATTTCGAATAATATTCGTTAATTCAAATATTTGTTTTTCAGTAGCTTCATCCGCTTGCGACCACTCCGTATCTGTTACCGGTCCAGCTTCGATTAATTCCCCACGATAGGTCATATCATAAGGTCTATGTTTTACCAATGTTCTTTCATCCATAAAACGGACAAACAATAAGTTCCCTTCAAACTGGTCAAAGTATAACTGTGCATAAATATCACCTAATGGTATCAATGGATTAATATTTAAATCGTCTTCAAATAATTCAAAGCGATAAATCCCTTCCTCTGTTTTCAATTCAATCTCAGGTTGCATCGTCACTTTTTGATAAACAGATTCTAAATTTTCACCAATTTCAAAAGGGCTTGTATTAATATTTGGTGTGGCTACCGCAATTGAAACAATCGACTGATTTAATACACCGACCATCATATACTGTTCTTCGTCATTATATATATACCAGGAATATCCATAATAGGAAGGATCGATACGAGTAGGTTTTCCAAAGTTTTTTTGGAAGGTGTCAATCGTTTGACCGATATAAGTTGAAATCCCTTCAGTTGGTCGTTTGTTTTCATCTGGAAGGCTATCCTCATCAACATCCAATTTGTCATCTTTCACGATATCCTTCGATTCGTTTATTAGTATCTTCTCTTTCGTTTGAAACACATTAAGTGATATGCCGATTACTAATATGATCGTAAGTACAACTAGAATGCGAAATAAGCTTTTCAGAGGAACCCCTCCTTTCTGTATCTTCGATTTTTCTATTAAAAATATATGAGAAAACGTTAATAAATAGAATGTATTCTAAACGTTTATTTGACAGATATACAAGATCTTGTTTTGTATATGTTGATATAGAATACTCCTAACAATTCTTTCACTCCATTATAACATTTAATTTTTCTTTATTAAATATGAATATGTAAAAGAACACTTTGAAAAAGTACCACATATTTTCTTTTTAAAAATTAGAATTTATATAATCAAAAGAAAATTCCGTTTATTCGTTGAAATATAGGCGAATTTCATCTATTATTAATTCATAGAGACATTTGAAAATATAGTTGGAGGGGAAATCATGTACATTGAAAACACCGGGATTGAATCTTTAATTTTAGATTTAAATACGTTAGATGATATACTCCCACAATATGGTTTAATTCGTGCTGGCACATGGGATTATGAAAGAGTTACATATGATCGGAAAATCGTTCTTCATGAACACGTTTACTATTTAAGAGTTCAAGGCGAAGCCATCGAAGGGGATGTAGGTGCTCAGGATGCAACAATCCAATTAAAAGTTCCAATTTTAGGTAAACATTATTATCCACACGGCATTGAGTACGGAGAAGATGAGAACTTTCCGAAGGCTCTCGTTAGTCAATGTAAAAAAATTTTAGACACATTGTACACTGAGATAAAACCGTTAGCTAAAAAAGAGGAAGTAGAAGTAGAGGAATAATAATTCATTGTTGACAGAAGCTCATTCACTTTCGCAAAATAATGTACGAAAAAGTTAAGGCTGTTCATAGAAGGATTTCCTTTTATGAACAGCCTTTATTAAAATCCAAATATTGCTTTTATCATAGACGTTGTCTCGCCACCTGGATAGAGAACATAGAGCAAGATATAAACAACTACTCCGGTTATTGCGGTAAAAAACCATACTATGCTTGTAACCGGTCCTAATTTACGGTGCTTAACCAATAAATCTTTTAAACCTAAATAGATTGTGCGAAGTCCTAATACACCACCAACAGTTGCTAGTATAATATGAAAAATTAAAAACGTATGGTAAAACGGTTTTAAGCTGTCTGGACCACCAAAGGATGTATTCCCGTAAAAAATAGTGCGAGTTAAATAGATCGTAAGAAATAATACAGCAAAAACAGCAGCAGATAGCATCATTCTTTTATGTGTCTTAATATTTTTTTGCTTTATAAAATACCAACCAATCGCAACAAAAATTGCACTAATGACAATAAAAGAAGTACTCAATGTTGGCCAGAAATAAAATTTTTCCATTTGTTTCCCTCATTATGTAAGTTTTTTAAAATGTAACAGTAAGATAAAATTTTCTATGATTTAATATTTCTATAATCTTGGAACTGAACTGGCATCGGCTCATCTTTTTCTTTTTGATACCATTCACGTAATATCCGGTAAAGAATTCCCCCATATATAAATTCCTGTAAAACTTTCATTAATACACCACCTGTTTGCTGATCATATATTGGTGGCATAAAGCTAAACATTTCTGGTCCCGATAATTGCAAATCTGCCATAACAGACGGTGGGACACATAAAGTTAATGAATTGATCCAACTTTGGAGACTCGTATATGTTTCATACAAGGGTTGATTATTAAAAATTATTAAAGCACATGCAGGTGTAATTAATACACTATTGGCAAACAAATAACCGACCTTCCATAAGCCGTGCAGCTTTGCTTTCTCCACTTTATTTAATAATGGCCACCACATAAATAAGGCGAAAATAAATAATATAATCGTATAGATACTATGGTACCAGAAATTTGTTTTGACTAAATCAAAAATGAATGGAATATGATAAAACGAGAACAAACCATTAAATAAGACGAGCGCTATAATTGGTTTTGTAAAAAATCGAAAGGCCTGTTTAATCACAGGTAAGGTGAGGAGTTTCTTCCACATCCAAACCGGAATACTTGCAATCAATAGTTGCGGAACAAGCAGAAATAAAAAAGCCATTTGAATCATATGGAACGTAAACATTAAATGACTTAACAAGTCCATCGGTGAACCTTTTAAAACGTATACAAGAAATGCTGTCGTGATAAATAATATTGCTTGTTTTTTCGTTAATGGTTCGTTCCCTTCAAACAAATGACGTTTCTTTATCGCTAAGTAGAAAAACCCCCCAATAACTAATACAATAAATATGAATAAATATGGACTCCACAAAGCACGAAAGCCAAACTGCTCAAGTTGGTAAAACATAAGGCACCCCTTTATATGAATAATTATATCTACTTTTCTATCTTTTCGAAACAAATAGATTTGACATCATTTTGACTTTTTAACCAGTAGTCATTAAACCTTAATAATTGAAAAATACATATCGAATTTTTTTCATTTTTTATAGTAAGTTAAGGGGCTCGCCCCTATTTATTGTCTCACCTTTCTTGCTAGGGTGAGACTTTTTTGGACAGCCCCTTCATCTATACGTTAAATAATTACCACCATATAATGGTCATAAAGCAAAGGACAGTAATGAATGCTACAAATATAGCTGAATACATAAAAAGCATTACCATTCCATGTCCTTTTTCACTTGCATGCATGAAGTAATACAGTTGAAAAATAACTTGCACACAAGCTAGAAGCAAGATAATAGGTATAACGAAGGTTTTCGGAAACCCGTCGTATCCTACTGCTAAAAAAGCAACTAAAGTTAGAAAGATCATTAATATAAAGCTAATAAATTGGTTCTTCATTCCTTCGGCGCTTTTTCTTTTTCGATATTCATACTGAGCCTTTAATTCATGATTATTCATATTGTTATTTTCCATTTGCTTCACCCCAAAATTCCCATTAAATAAACTACTGTAAAGATGAAGACCCAAACAACATCGATAAAGTGCCAGTAAAGACTTGCAACGTAATATTTCGGTGCATTATATAAGTTCAGTCCTCTTTTTTGGTTTCTAAAGATCAGTGCTAATATCCACCCTAATCCAAAGCAAACGTGGGCACCATGGGTACCAACTAGGGTATAATAAGCACTACTGAAAGCACTGCTAGAGAACGTAAAATTATAATGATGCACATAATGATTAAATTCATAGATTTCTAGAGCTAAAAAGGAAGCGCCTAACAAGACCGTAATGAAAAACCATAATTGCATTTGTTTAAAATTATAGTTTCTCATATGATAAATCGCATATACACTTGTTAGTGAACTCGTTAATAGAATAGCCGTCATGATAAATACAAGTTCTAAGCTGTAAATATCGGCAGCCAACGCATGTTCCGAGTTAGGAACCGAGTCTTTTAATGCTAGATATGTTGCAAAAAGTGATGCGAACAATACGGTCTCACCTGCAAGGAAAAGCCAAAATCCGATAAATTTATTTTTCCCTTCATGCGTCGCTGTTTCCGGATGTTCCGGCCATGTTTGTGGTGTAAATTTTTGATCTAGTAAATTCATGAGACTTTTCCTCCTTTCGCATCATTCTCTATATCCTCTTTTGGAATGTAGTATCCTAAATCATCACGGATAGAACGAACTAACATAGAACCAAACATTAAGGCAAGACCTAAGATTAAGACAACGGTTCCCATTGGATGGCCATCTCCAACAGAGTTTAGTGGATTATACATCGCACCAAATGCGGCGATAAATAATCCTAAAGCGATAAAGAATGGAATGATTGAATTGTTTGGCATATGAATATCTTGAAGTGGTTCAGACGGTGTTAATTCATCCTTACCTTCCATTTTTTCAATCCACCATGTATCTTGACCTCGAACTAACGGAATTTGTTTAAAGTTATAATAAACCGGTGGTGAGGATAAAGCCCATTCCATTGTACGACCGTCTTGCCATGGATCATTGCCAACCCGTTCCTTTTTCAGGCTTGTGACAACTACATTGACTAATAATACAATGACACCGATTGCCATGAAAAATGCACCCATGGAACTAATGAAGTTATACAAATCAAAACCTTGATTAGGTAAAAATGTTGCTACTCTTCGCGGCATTCCCATTAAACCTAGAAAATGCTGAACGAAAAATGTCATATGGAATCCAACGAAGAAAAACGCAAATGTAACATATCCTAACTTTTCACTTAACATCTTCCCAAACATTTTTGGCCAATAAAAATGTGTTGCAGCTAAAATAGCAAAAACAACTCCCCCGATAATAACATAGTGGAAATGAGCTACAATAAAGTATGTATCATGTAGCTGATAATCTAATGGAGCTGCTGCTTGCATAACCCCTGTAACGCCACCCATAACAAAGGATGGTATAAAACCTAAAGCATAAAGCATCGGAACAGATATTTTAATACTTCCTCCCCACATCGTAAACAACCAGTTAAAGATTTTAATACCCGTAGGCACTGCAATTGCCATTGTCGCAACAGCGAAAATCGCATTTGCTACATTTCCTAATCCAGTTGTAAACATATGGTGAGCCCAAACCATAAAACCTAAAAATCCGATTAAGATCGTTGCAAATACCATCGATGAATACCCAAATAATCGTTTTCTTGAGAATGTTGGAATAATCTCAGAAAATATACCAAAGGCTGGCAGTATTAAAATGTATACTTCCGGATGTCCAAATATCCAGAAAAAGTGTTCCCAAATGATTGTGTTACCACCCATTGTTACATCAAAAAAGGCAGATCCGAATAGCCTGTCAAACATTAAGAAAAATATACTAATGGTTAATGGTGGAAATGCCATTAAGATTAGTGATGATGCAATAAAAGTTGTCCATGTAAATAAAGGCATCCTCATAAATGACATTCCTGGTGCACGCATCGTAATGATTGTTGCCAGGAAGTTAATACCGGACATTAATGTTCCGAAACCTGAAATTTGAATACCTAATGTATAAAAGTCAATCCCATGTCCTTCTGATCGCAATGATAAGGATGCATAGGAAGTCCAACCGGCATCAGGTGCTCCACCTAAAAACCAAGATAAGTTTAAAAAGATTCCTCCCCAGAAAAAGAGCCAAAAACCTAAAGCATTTAAAAAAGGAAAGGCAACATCTCGAGCACCGATTTGTAATGGTACAACAGCATTCATAAATGCAAATAATAACGGCATTGCTGCTAAGAAGATCATTGTTGTTCCGTGCATAGTCATAATTTCATTAAACAATTGTTCGTTTACAAAATTGTTTTGTGGTTTCATCAACTGAATTCGGATGAACATCGCTTCAATCCCACCGAGCAAGAAGAAGAAACCACCCGCTCCCAAATACAAATGTGCAATCTTTTTATGATCCACTGTTGTCAGATATTCCCATACAGTGGATGCAAACCCCTTTTTGACTGCAATACTACTCAAGCTACAAACCTCCCTCTAACTTTCGTATTAGTTTTGTGCTTTTAAACTCATTAAATATTCAGCTAAAGCATCTAATTCTTCATCAGAGAAATTCTCAGAGTCATACATTAAGTTGCCTGGTTTTATATCTCCAGGATTTTGAATCCACTTTTTGATGTTTTCTTTTGTGTAAGGGAGTATTCCAGCAACCGTTGTTCGATTACCAAAATCAGCTAAGTTCGGTGCAATTCTTGCATTGGCAGGTGTTGAATTGTCAGGTGTAACAGCATGACATCCTATACAGCTATTCTCAAAAATTTCTTTTCCTTGTTGTGCTACTGCTGTTGTAG
This sequence comes from Heyndrickxia coagulans, assembly GCA_902796085.1. Taxonomy (GTDB): domain Bacteria; phylum Bacillota; class Bacilli; order Bacillales; family Caldibacillaceae; genus Pallidibacillus; species Pallidibacillus thermolactis. Next base: position 19,719 of record CADBNU010000336.1, on the reverse strand, counting down.
GTTCAGTTTCTTCAAAGTTTTGCATAGCTTTTACCCATTCATCAAACTCTGATCTTGGAACTGCTTTTACTTTAAAGTCCATATACGCATGGGATGGACCACAAAGTTCAGCACATTTTCCATAGAAAAGATTTCCTGCTTCATCTGCCTTTTCTGAGTCAAATTGTAAGTAGAAATAATTTTCATTATCTGTATTCGTATCCATCTTACCGCCAGCTGCTGGCACCCAGAATGAATGCTTTACATCAGAAGCGATCAAGTTAAAATATACTCGTTCATCTGTCGGTACGACTAAATCTTGTGAAGTAACAATCCCTAAATCAGGATATTCAAACTCCCACCAATATAAGTTTGCCCTCACATTTACGACTAGATTTTCACGATTCCCGTCTTTGTCTACCTTCTCTTTCCCGGAAACATTCCCTAATTCAAAGGTTTGAAGTAATGTAGGGACGGCTAAAATTAGTAGCAAAACGATCGGGATAACAGTCCAAATAAATTCTAATTTATGACTCCCTTCAATTTGTTTTGGAATTTTGTCTTCTCCCACTCTTTTTCTTCTAAAACGAATGAGAACAATTAAATAAATGATGACAACAACCACTACAACTAAAACCATGATCCCAGTACTCAAAAGAAGTAAATCAAATTGTTTTTCTGCCACTTCACCCGCTGGTTTCATCGTTGATAAGAAAGGTTCTCCACATGCTGTTAGAATGAGTGCAACGATAAGTAGCGATAAAAAAAGGCACCATTTTTTCATTGTGAATCTCCCCTTTTAGTAAAATATAAACAGCAGAGTTTTTCCACTCTTTATATTATATTATTTCTTTAAAATTTTACAAAAATTTAATACAAAAATTTTCATATTAACACTGTGCATATAGTGCTAATATGAAAATTTATAACCTTATATTAGTGTAGCAATAACCATACTTACAAATAATATCGTTAAATAATTTAATGAATAGACAAACATTTTAGTTGCCCATTTCATATCATCTTTCTTATAGTTTACAAAACCTAACACTAACCAACCAATATTCAACATTGTAGCTAATGCAACAAAAACAATTCCTAAATCGACTAAAAAGATTGGTAATGGTAATAAACACGCAACCCATACCAACGTTTGTCTTTTCGTAATCTCATTGCCATATACGACGGGTAACATCGGAATACCTGCAGTTCGATAATCATCTGTCTTTTTCATTGCTAATGCTAAAAAGTGAGGAATTTGCCAAATAAACATTATAATAAATAATACCCAGGCTACGGTGTGTAAATCTGGATCAATGGCTGCCCAACCAATTAATGGAGGTACTGCTCCAGAGAACGCACCAACAACTGTATTAATGGTGTATTTTCGTTTAGTCCACATTGAATATAGCACAACATATACAAATGATCCGAAAGCACCCACTAATCCTGCCGTTACTGATGTCGTGAAAAGAAATAATAAACCAATCGTAACAAAGGAAAGACCAATGGTCAGTGCAAATGTTGGTGTAAAGTTCCCGGTAACGGTTGGACGTTTTTGTGTCCGTTTCATTTTTGTGTCAATGTCAATATCAATATAATTATTTAATGCACAGGAACCTGCTATGACTAACCAAACACCAATAGTGGCAAAAATTACTTTATCTAAATATGGTAAAAAGTTCAAACCATTGTAGAATAACGCTAGCCACATCCCCGTTATGGCAGTGATAATATTTGAATTAATGATACCAATTTTAATTAATGCCAAAAAGTCTTTAAAGACAGATGTTTTTACATCCTCATTATTCAAATTCTCTTTTCCTTGATGAATGTCTTTATTAATTGCTTTACTTTCCAAGATAGTGCCTCCTTTCATCAAAGGAAAGCCTTTCATTTATACTATAAACGATTCTGTTAAAGATTTCTATTATTTGATATTAGTAATTTTGGATAAGCTTTCCACTCACAATGTAAACGTTTAAATAAATACGCTTATATTTTATATTTAAACATAAATAGTAGATTTTTGTGGATGAATCCGATGATTTTTTTGACAATTTTGTGACTTTTTGAAAATTCATAGTTTATCATTTTACTTATTTACCAATTTCAGCTAAAAATATAAATATAGGAATTGTTTTTATTTTTGGATTATTTATTCTTTGTTAATTTTTTTGATATTGACCATATTCCTTATCAAGTAGGTGAAATCTGTTGCTTAAAAAATTAAAAATTTTAGCCGTTTTTTCTACACTCGGAATGCTTTTGCTTTTATTGGGAGGAGCGTTAGTAACAAAAACGGACTCAGGTGATGGTTGTGGCGCGTCATGGCCATTATGTCATGGACAGTTCATTCCGACTCATTTAACTGTCGAAACGATGATTGAACTTTCTCATCGTGTAGTAACAGGTATTGTTGCCCTTATTGTTACTATTTTTGCCTTCGCCTGTTGGAAATATATTGGCTATATAAGGGAAACAAAATTTTTATCAATTACTGCCGTTGGCTTTATTATGATACAAAGTTTAATAGGAGCAGCAAATGTTATATGGCGCCAATCTGACTTCATATTGGCTATTCATTTTGGTGTTTCCTTAATTTCTTTTGCTGCTGTTTTTCTTCTGACTTTACTTGTATTTGAAATTGACAAAAAGTTTAATGCTGAAACACTTGTCATTGACAAACGAATGACATTACATACCGTAGGAATTGCGTTATTCAGTTTTTTTGTAATTTACACAGGGGCATTAGTTAGGCATACAGAATCAAGCATGGTATGTAACAGTTGGCCGCTTTGTCAAAGTGGAATTTTGTCATTACCAAACAATATGTATGAGTGGATTCAAATGGGGCATCGTATTGCTGCAGGGCTCTTATTTTTATGGATTTTTTATGTCATGTATGTAGCTATAAAAAATTATAAGAATGAACCGATTATATACTACGGTTGGATTACTGCCTTTATTTTAATTACCTTGCAAGTCATATCTGGAGCTTTCGTCGTCTTTACGAATCTAAATTTAATCATTGCTCTTTTTCATGCATTGTTTATTTCAATTTTGTTTGGCGTATTAAGTTACTTCATTTTCCTTATCTCTAGAAGCAAATTGAATAAAGAAAACGCCGAAAAATTCTATAAAAGTAAAAAGATGTATCCGATTACGATGGAAAAATAATTATATCGATAAAAATTAGGGGCTGATTTTCAGCCCCTAATTTTTATTTACTTAAAATAATTAAGAGATCACCTTGTTTAATCGCTTCTTGGTCGGAAACATAAATTTCTTCAACCGTACCAGAAAATGGTGCTTGAACCGTTGTCTCCATTTTCATCGCTTCCGTTATCATTAATTGATCGCCTTGGTGAACTTGGTCGCCCTTTTTGACTAACACTTTTAGTACTGTTCCAGGCATTGTAGCTGCAATATGACTTTCATTTGTCGGATCTGCTTTCGGACGTTCCGAAACTTCAGTTTTTACACTTTCATCTTTAACTACAATTTCCCGTGGCTGACCGTTTAATTCAAAAAAGACAATCCGTGTTCCATCGCGTTGAACTTGTCCAATAGAAACAAGTTTTATAAATAATGTTTTACCTTTTTCAATTTCAATTTCTAACTCTTCTCCTAGACGCATTCCATGTAAGAATGTTGGAGTATCAATACACGAAACATCTCCATAACGATGGAAGGCTTTCACATAATCTTCAAATACCTTTGGATATAACGCATAACCTAATGCATCAAAATCTGTTGGCTTCCGTTTTAGTTTCGGGAACAGCTCTTCTTTAATTTGATCGAAATTAACCGGTTCTAATAGCTCACCTGCTCGTTTTTCTAACGGCTTTCTACCTTTTAGTACGACCTCTTGTAATTCTTTCGGAAAACCTCCATGCGGCATTCCAATATACCCTTGGAAAAATTCGATGACCGATTCAGGAAAGTCAATGGTCTTACCCTTAGTAATGACCGTTTCCTCATCTAACTCGTTTTGTACCATAAACAAAGCCATATCTCCAACGATTTTAGATGAAGGTGTTACTTTCACGATGTCCCCGAATAAGAAATTCACACGACGATACATGTCTTTGACTTCATCCCAGCGGTTCAGTAACCCAACAGCTTTCGCTTGTTGTTGCAAGTTACTGTATTGTCCACCCGGCATTTCATGTTCATAGACTTCTGGATGTGGAGCATTCATGCCACTTTCAAAGTCTTTATAGAACGACCTTACGTCTTCCCAATAATGGCTTAACGCATTCAAACCATTTAAAGAAATATTCGGTTTTCGATTATGACCATCGAGGGCATAAATGAGTGAGTTAGCACTTGGTTGTGAAGTTAGTCCGGCCATCGATGAAATAGCTGTATCAACAATGTCTACACCTGCATCGATCGCTTTTGAATAAGTAAAAATTCCATTTCCACTTGTATCGTGGGTGTGCAGGTGAATTGGAATATTTACCGATGCTTTTAATTCACTAATCAATTCATATGCTGCTTCAGGTTTCAACAGACCTGCCATATCTTTAATCGCTAATATATGTGCTCCTTGTTGTTCTAATTCTTTTGCTAGGTCAATGTAATATTGTAAATTGTATTTTGAACGGGTTGGATCATGGATATCACCTGTATAACAAATAGCCGCTTCTGCGATTTTCCCTGCATCACGTACAGCTCGAATGGCAACTTCCATTCCTTTGACCCAATTTAAGCTATCAAAAATGCGGAACACATCAATACCTGCTTGACTGGACACTTTGACAAATTCTTCGATGACATTATCTGGATAGTTTTTATATCCAACAGCATTTGACCCTCTAAATAACATTTGGAATAAAGTATTCGGCATTCTTTTACGAAGTTCGACGAGTCGTTGCCATGGATCTTCTTTTAAGAATCGATAACTTACATCAAAGGTTGCTCCGCCCCACATTTCAAAAGAGAAAGCTTCAGGTAAAAGTTTTTGAGTTGGCTCTGCAATTTTAAGCATATCATAGGACCGAATTCTCGTTGCAAGGAGCGACTGATGGGCATCCCGGAACGTCGTATCCGTAAGTAATACTTGTTCTTGATTTTTCACCCATTCTACTAATCCTTCTGGTCCGAATTCATCTAAAATTTGTTTTGTTCCTCTAATGTCGTTATTTACATCCGAAACTTTAGGGATGCGTGGTTTTGCATAAATTGGTTTCTTTACTCTTTCAATACCTGGAAAACCATTAACGGTAACATCTGCAATATACGTTAACAGTTTTGTACCCCTGTCTTTTGGAATCGGGAATTTAAACAGTTCAGGTGTTGAATCAATAAAAGATGTATCATATTCACCTTTAATAAATTTTGGATGTTGCATAACATTTATTAAAAATGCAATATTTGTTTTAATTCCGCGAACCCTGAATTCTCTTAAGTTTCGTACCATTTTTGCTGCAGCTTGTTCAAAAGTTAAGGCATGCGTAGAAACTTTAACTAATAACGAATCGTAATGTGGTGATATAACAGAACCTTGGAAGGCATTGCCTGCATCTAGACGAACACCAAAACCACCACCGGAACGATAAACGGAAATTTTTCCAGTATCTGGTAAGAAATGATTTAACGGATCTTCTGTTGTAATTCGTGATTGAATCGCATATCCTCTTGTTTGAATATTTTTTTGTTCAGGAATTCCAACTTTTGGATCATGTAAACTGTAGCCTTCAGCAATATAAATTTGGGATTGTACGATATCGATACCTGTAATTAGTTCAGTAATGGTATGTTCAACCTGTATTCTCGGATTCACTTCAATAAAATAAAATTCATCTCCGGATACTAAAAACTCAACAGTACCAGCATTGACATAGTTTGTTGATTTCATTAACTGTACGGCAGCATCACAAATCTCTTCTCGCAATTTATCCGATAAGGAAACAGAAGGAGCAACTTCTACAACTTTTTGGTGACGTCTTTGTACGGAACAATCTCTTTCGTATAAATGGACGATATTTCCTTCTGCATCGCCGAGAATTTGAACTTCAATATGTTTCGGATTAGAAATTAATTTTTCCACATAAACATCGTCGCTACCGAAGGCTGTTTTTGCCTCAGATTTCGCACGATTGTAACTTTCTACTAGTTCATCTTCTGAATGAACAATTCGCATTCCGCGACCGCCACCACCAAGAGCAGCTTTTATAATGATGGGATATCCAAATCTTTCGGCGAATTCCCGAATATCAGCTTCAGATTGGACCTCTTTTCCTGGCACAATTGGTATATTTGCATTTTTAGCGGCATTCCTTGCTTTTACTTTGTCACCAAAAGTATCTAAATGTTCAACTTTTGGCCCGATAAAGATTATGTTTTCTTCTTCACAACGTTTCGCAAACTCAATATTTTCTGACAAAAATCCGTAACCTGGGTGAATTGCATCCACATCATTTTGCTTTGCAATGCGAATGATGTCCTCTATATCAAGGTAGGCATCAATTGGTTTTTTTCCTTCTCCAACTAGATAAGCTTCATCGGCTTTATATCTGTGGTAAGAACCTGTATCTTCCTTGGAATAAATGGCAACCGTACGAATGTTTAATTCAGTACATGCTCGAAAAATCCGAATAGCAATCTCTCCACGGTTTGCAACTAACACTTTATTAATTTTCCGCATCAACTTCACCTCGAATACAATTTTACTAGTTTTTATATAAAGATTGAGAGAATTGTTGTTATCATACCAAAATTCATTAAATTCAACAATATCTCTCAATCTTTTTAAGATAACTAAATAAGCTATATGTTTTAAGAATCTAATTTTTCCTTCTCTTTCATTTCGAGATTTGCTCGGCTCGAAACACTCATTAATAATCCTATACAAATAGATAAGACCATTAATGACGTTCCACCGTAACTTACAAATGGTAAAGTAACACCTGTGATCGGAATTAACCCAGCAACCCCTCCTAAGTTAATAAAGGTTTGAATTCCAATCAATCCAGAAATACCAAAAGCTAGTAAACTCCCAAAAGCATCCTTACATTTCATTCCTAAATGGAATCCTTTTAATACAATAAATCCTAAACAAAATAAGACAAATCCTACTCCTAATACACCTAATTCTTCAGCAATAATGGCCATAATAAAATCAGTATGTGCTTCTGGCAAATATCCCAATTTTTGTATACTTTTACCAAGACCTACACCAGTCAATCCTCCTGAACCAATTGCTACATAAGAATTGACTAATTGTAATCCTTCATCAAGTTCATATTTAAATGGATCCATAAAACTGGTAAAACGTGCCATTCTTGTTTCGGTAATAAATGAATGGCCAGTTAGGGACATGACAGAAACGAAAATGAAAATTAGGAAAATACCAATCCCCGATAGTTTAAATAAATTTTTCCAGTTCATACCTGCACAAAATACGATGATAGCACCTGTCGCAAAAATAATCGCTGCAGTTCCTACATCTGGTTGGAGCACAATTAGAAAACAAAAGAGACATAGAATAACAACCGGTGGGACAACTCCTTTATTAAAGTCATTAATATATGGTTGTTTTTTACTATACACCGCAGCTAAATAAATAATAAGCGCAAGTTTTACAAATTCTGCAGGCTGAAATGAAACTCCCATAATAGAAATCCAACTTGTTGCATTATTTACCGTTTGACCACGTAGGAACAAACCGATTAATAAAGCAAACATCATGAATATCATGACCATTAAAAAAATATTATTTTTATATTTTTTGTATGGAAGAATAGCTGCAACAATACACATAACATAAGAGAGCATTAAAAACATAAGTTGCCGTTTAAAGAAAAAGTTGCTCTCAACTTCATATATTTGGATTGATGTGATCATACTTGCACTATAAACCATAATTAATCCAAATATACTTAACAGAACATATACTATTAGGAGAGAATAATCAAACGATTTCAGCCTTCTTTTTATCATCTTCCTCTTCCTATCTTATATAAAATGTTATACTTTTTCAACAAAAAAGTTATATTGTGTTATACTTTTTCGGTTTTTTGTTAAATGTGACATACTATTTGTTTATAGTATTATATCTAAGCTTCGTAAACCTATGTAAAGTTTTCACATTTGTATAATAAAAAAACCCAAACAATTGTCGGAATTCAACTGTTTGAGCTTCCTATTAGGTCACTTTTTCATAGAAGCTTCATGTAAAGCTGAAAGTTTTCTTTCAACTGAATCTAATAGCTCCTTGCCATCTTTTTCATCGACAAGCCCAAGTTTAACAGCAAAATCTATTTGACGAGAAAGACCAAACATTTGCGTATCTAAAACCTCTTCATATAACGGGCATTGGGGCATCGTTAAATGATCCATTTGAACTTCGATTAGCTTAATTATGTTCTCAGAATACTTATATAATAGACTGTAGGCTTTTTCTCGATGATCAAGTTTTGTTTCTGACGCCACCATCTTTCCCCCCTCAACCAAAAACAGTTCTTGTTAAAATTTTAACTTCAATTAAGTAAAATTGCAAGGAAATTAGGGATAAGGACATTATGTAAACTGTTTTTATTAGTAGATTTTACAACGATCTCTCCCATTCTTTTGTGATTAAAATACAATAAAAAATAACGAATCTACTAAAAAACAATTCTTTTCTTTTAATTGGCAACGCTTTAATTTTTCGTGTATACTCGGTTTAAGGAAACACAACTTGTGAGGATAAACAATCTTGGATGAGGTGAACATATGCAACAAATACTATTCATTAAAGGAAAAACAAAGTTTAACATTACACTAGACTCAGGTTCTTGGATTTTTGATGATCGAAAAATTGATCTTGATACATATTTTTCAAATCAAGAACAAAGTGAAAAGGAAGTCGTGACACATGAAGAGAAGGAATCCGAATTTTGGCATCGGGCAGTACGTGAAGGTGCATACAATCCACCAACTTTAAAATCTGAAAAACAATTTAAAAAAATGAAAATGTTAACAGGTACATTCGGCATTCCGCTCGAACCATTTATTAACAATGCAGAACCATTAAAAGAGGCGACAAAACTGATACTAGAACGAAAAGAAGGAAATGTCGAACTGCCTTTGGAAAAGGTAAGTGAAATTATATTACAATTTTCCTATAAAGGTAAACCTTTGAAAGAAGATGGGCCAGTATACGTTTTATTTAAAGACGGTTCGAATTTAGATCAACCGATAAAAAACGTCACCGGTTTTATACTCGAATAATTTGCTCATCAAGGGCTAACTGCTTAGCTTTTTTAATTTTTTAAGGATTCCCTAATTAATTTTATGACAATATTAATATGACCACCTTTTTTTGAATAAGAACGAAAAAGTTACAGAAACTAAGTGAAGACAAATATACTTTGAGGTGGTCATATTGAAAAAATATATTATTTTCCTCCTGTTAATAGCTTTCTTCTTTTCAGGGTGCAATAGCAATAACGAGACAGATCGAGCTCGTAACGATCAAGAAAATTCAAATCAATTTATGAATGTAAGACATTCACCCTATGATGATGTTAAATTAGAAGATAGCGAAAAAATTTCGCAAAGACTCGCCAATATTGCTGGAAGTGTTCCAAATGTTGAACGAGCAACGGCTGTCGCTCTTGGGAAATATGCGATTGTTGGCATCGATGTAAATGAAGATCTAGATCGTTCCAAAGTAGGTGCACTTAAATATTCTGTTGCTGAAGCATTGAAAAAAGATCCAATGGGAGCAAACGCTGTTGTTGTTGCAGACCCCGACTTTATGGCTCGAATAGAGGAAATTAACGAGGATATAAAAAACGGTAAACCAGTTGAAGGTGTATTAAATGAACTAGCCGACATAATGGGTAGAATTATGCCTGAGGTTCCAAGTGACTTGGACCCTGATGTAGAACAACAAATGGAAGAACCGAAAGACGAAACAAACAATAAAAAAGCAAGGGAATTAGATCAAATACAAAACAAACAGTCAAACAACGAAAAAGAGAAACGGGAGCACAGATAAACAGTACACATCTAAATCAAGAGCTGTCAACAACTGACAGCTCTTTTTCCTTTAATTACCATTCCTCTTCGTCTTTTTTATCACGATATAGCCTGAATTTTCCAGTCGCTAATCTCTCCTTTGTTTTTTGCGAAATCCGATCATGACATTCTTGGCACATAAAGGTATGAATCGGCCGGTTTCTTAACATTTTCGCAAGAGGTGAATCATCATCAATTTCTTCTATACGATCACAAATAACACATTGAACTTTCACGATTAAACCTCCAATTATGCTGGATAGGACTAGTATAACATAAATCATAGTATTCATATAAAAGGGATCAATCTTATGTTTCAATCGATTTTTTGTTTTTATGGTGATCAAAGTACCGCCGTATTCGATAAACAAGAAGCACGGCACAAATGACGACCAATCCTTCTGCAACTGGCAAAAAAACAGCTAAGAAACTTAAAATCGTGCAACCTAGAAATAAAAAAAGATAAATAATAATTGATTTTAATAAGGGCAATTTATGTGAAAAACCTAATTTATAGGCTATTATACTCAATATGACAATCGTTCCGTATAAGAATAACATTCCTTGGTCTGGATGATCCGCAACGCGATATAATGCCGCAAAAAAAGTCAATCTTTCCTCTACCAATTTATTTTCCCCCTTTATCGACCGAATTTTCCTAAATTTCTTGTTATAATTTCATATTACATGAATTTATTGTTTTTGTAAAAAAAGATCCCTTTAACAGGGATCCTGTACATTTATACCTCTTTTTTCTTACGAGCCGCTTTTTCACGCATGGATTTATCTAATATTTTTTTACGCATGCGAATGGATTCAGGTGTAACTTCAACATACTCGTCATCATCAATGTATTGAAGCGCTTCTTCCAACGTAAAAATTCGTGGTTTTTTAATAACAGCAGTTTGATCTTTCGTTGCTGAACGAATGTTGGTTTGATGCTTTGTTTTACAAATATTCACAGTTAAATCATTGTCACGACTATGTTCGCCAACAATCATACCAGCATACACTTCTGTACCTGGTTCAACAAAAATTGTACCTCGGTCTTCAACTTGCATAATACCGTAAGTCGTAGCTGTACCAGTTTCCATCGATACAAGTACACCACGGAGTCGACCACCGACATTACCAGGTAGTTTTGGCATGTATGTTTCAAAGGAATGGTTATAAATTCCAAATCCTTTTGTAATGGACATGAGTTCTGTATTGTAACCAATTAAACCACGGGATGGAACAAGATAAATTAAGCGAACTTGTCCTTTCCCATTATTGATCATGTCAATCATTTCACCTTTCCGTCTTCCTAACGATTCAATGACGGATCCGACGAATTCTTCCGGTGTATCGATGACAACCCGCTCGAACGGTTCATGCATTTTTCCATCGATTTCTTTTAAAATGACTTGTGGTTTTGATACTTGTAATTCGTATCCTTCCCGACGCATATTCTCAATTAAGATCGATAAATGTAACTCCCCACGACCTGAAACAGTCCATGAATCAGCATCGAGTGGTTCAACTCGTAAACTAACATCCGTTTGTAATTCGGTATTCAATCGTTCCTCTATTTTTCTTGCGGTAACCCATTTTCCTTCCCTGCCAGCAAAAGGACTGTTATTTACACGGAAAGTCATTTTTAACGTAGGTTCATCAATCCGTAATGCTGGTAAAGCTTCTTGTACGTCTGGAGGTGTAATGGTTTCTCCAACATTGATATCTTCCATTCCAGAGACAGCCACTAAATCACCAGCATATGCTTCTTTAATCTCAATTCGTTTTAAGCCTAAGAATCCAAATAATTTTGTTACACGGAAATTTTTAACCGAGCCGTCTAACTTCATTAAAGTAACTGATTCACCAACACGCATAGTACCTCGGAAAATACGGCCAATCCCGATACGGCCAACGAAATCATTGTAATCAAGCAATGCAACTTGCATTTGTAATGGTTCTTCACGATTATCAATCGGTGCTGGGATTTTTTCTAATATTGTTTCATACAACACTTGCATGTTTTCCTCTTGATTGGCTGGATCAGGATCAAGACTTGCCGTGCCATTCATTGCTGAAGCATAAACAACAGGGAAGTCTAATTGTTCATCCGTAGCATCTAATTCAATAAATAAATCGAGCACTTCATCAACAACTTCTTCTGGACGTGCCGCTTCTTTATCAATTTTATTGACAACAACAACAGGTGTTACATTTTGTTCTAACGCTTTTTTCAACACAAAACGAGTTTGGGGCATAACACCTTCATAAGAATCAACAACCAATAATACACCATCTACTAATTTCATTATTCGTTCTACTTCTCCACTGAAATCTGCATGTCCTGGTGTATCTAAAATATTTATTTTAACATTTTTATATTGAACAGCAGTATTTTTAGCTAATATTGTTATTCCCCGTTCACGTTCGAGATCGTTCGAATCCATGGCTCGCTCTTCTACATGTTCATTTTCACGAAAAATTCCAGATTGTTTCAAAAGTTGGTCGACCAATGTTGTTTTCCCATGGTCAACGTGGGCTATAATTGCAATATTTCGTATATCCTCACGTATTTTCATGTTTTCGCCTGCTTTCTTGTCGAAAATTAACTAAGATATTATAACACACAATGAGCATGATGGAACAAAAAAATATTTCCTATTCCCCTTGAATACGTTTTCTATAGTTTTGGCATTTTAATTTAGAATATATTATACTTAATGAGTAAACGTATGGATGTACAAGGATAAAAGGTGGCGAGAAATAATGAAAAAAATACAGTGGGTATTTTTGTTTTATGCAATTTTAGCCGTATTTTCTATGATTGGAATTGCCATTTCCATATCGTATGAAAATATACTACTTATCTTATTATTTACATTGGCTTTGATAGTGATTATGGGATTAGGTTTCCAGCGCAAGAAAAAATTGCAAGCGGAAGGAAAATTGGATTAACTTAAAAAAGGCTGAGTGCGTATGCATTCAGCCTTATTATTATTCTTTCCGTTCAACAAAATTGTTTAAATATTTTTGAATAATCGTCTCATGGATTCCTGGTTTCGCTACTAAAAGTGAACTTTTTTCAAGAATTGAAAGCGGCTTACCATCAAGTCTCGTTACTTTTCCACCTAATTCCTCAACAATGACCCAACCTCCAGCGAAATCCCATGGTGATAGACGTAATGCTATATAGGCGTCAAACCAACCAGCAGCGACACTTGCCATTTCTAAGGCAGCAGAGCCGATCGATCTTGTTCCCCGTGCATCTTTGACTATACGATGTAAGAGCTGATAATCAATTCGCATATTATTCGTTAACCAAAATGGATTGACACCGATAATGGCAGTTTCAATAGAAGTTTCCTGTAATCGATCTAATTTATCTCCATTTAAATAAGCACCTTCACCAATTTGTGCCGAAAATAACTCATCACGAATGACGTCATAAATATATCCAAGTTTACCTTTCCCATTTTCAAAAACTCCGATTGAAATAGCAAAATTACGATTCATATGGACAAAATTCATTGTACCATCTATAGGATCTATAACCCAAATAATTCCATTAGTATCTTCTATTTCATCACCTCCACCTTCTTCACCTAAAATACGATGTGAAGGAAACGTTTGGCGGATTTTTTCGATAAAAAACAACTCGGTTTCTCGATCTACATTTGTTACTAAATCATTAGCATTTGATTTAGAAGATACTTCTAAGGTATTCTTTAACGATTCACGTATCTGTTCACCAGCTTCTTTGATCCATGCTTTTGTCATTTCATCAATATGTTTCCAATCGGTCATTTTTGTTCCTCCATTTATAACGAAATAATATATCCATCTTAAAATAAAAAAATTAACTTCGTCAACATTAGCGTATCCATCGTGATAAAAAATAAAAATGCGTTTGTCAAAATGACATTACTTTGGATTTCAAAACTACTATGCTAAAATGATGAAAAACGAATAAAGAGAGGAAGGAAAAATGAAGTTTGAAGGTTTTACTGAAAAAGATTTTCAAGTGTTTACAATAGAAGGTCTCGATGCAAGAATGAGCGCAATACAGGAACGTATTCAACCAAAGTTTCGTGAAATTGGTGACATTCTGCAAATGGAATTATCAGCTCATGTTGGTAGTGAAATGTTTTTACATATCGCAAAACACGCAAGACGTACGGTAAATCCACCAAATGATACATGGTTAGCAATCGGACCAAATAAACGCGGCTATAAAAAATATCCGCATTTCCAAGTCGGATTATTTGATGATCATGTATTTCTTTGGCTGGCCTATATTTATGAACTCCCAAATAAAACACAAATAGCACAAAACTTCCTTAACCATCTAGATGAAATTGAAAAACTTGTACCGAAAGATTATGTCGTCTCCGTGGATCATACTCAAAAAAATGCAAAACCGATTTCAGAAATCTCTCTAGAGGAAGTACTAACACGTTTTAAAAATGTTAAAAAAGCCGAATTTTTAATTGGTAGAAACATTGCTAAAGATGATCCACTTCTGACAGACGGCGAAAAATTTATTGATTTTACGGTGGACACGTTTAAAAGATTAGTACCGTTATATAAAATGTCATATACAGGTGAACTTGTATAATGAATGGGGCTGTCAAAACCAGCCCCCAATTAAATTTTTATCAAAATATCCTCTTTGTTTTCTTTCATCCTTTTTACTGCTTTATATGATGAAAATCCACTTACCTCTTCAAATTCTCGAAAAAGTTTCTTTTCTTCCCCAATACTTGGGACAACTTCCTTAAATTTCCGGTATTTTTCCATCAATTCATTCCGTTTCATTCCTATTTGATAAACTTTTTCGATCGCCTCAAAAAATTGGACCACTTTAACAATTTCTTCTGTTGACCAATCTAGTGATATGGGATATGAATAATTCAATGTTTTACACTCCTATCAATGCCATTTTTGGCGAATTTCTTCTGCTTCCTTAATCATACGTTTAAAAAGTTCATCTACTGTCGGTACATCTTTAATTAGCCCCATCACTTGTCCTGCCCAACCAAATCCTTCTTGTTCATTTCCTTCATGAATCCATCTCTTATTTGCTGTACCAGATATGTAATCTTTCAAATCTTCGTATGTTGCATTTTGTGCTTCTAAAGCTAATATTTTTTCAGTCCAATCATTTCGAATCGCTCTTGCCGGAGCACCCAATGTACGTTTGATGACAACCGTACTTCTTTCATCTCCATCAATAAGTGCTTTTTTATAACTTTCATGGGCATGCACACATTCTTTTGTGGCAATGAAACGAGTTCCCATTTCAACACCTTCTGCACCTAAGCTTAAGGCAGCCATGAGTCCCCTTCCATCCCCAATTCCACCGGATGCAATAACTGGAATTGAAACACTATCGACAACTTGCGGAACCAATACAAATGTTGAAACATCATCTCTTCCCAAATGTCCACCACCTTCTTGACCAACAACCATAACAGCATCTGCACCTAATTGTTCTGCTTTTACTGCTTGTCTTCTCGCTGCTACTAATACCAGTTTCTTCACATTTACTCCTTTTAATTCATCAAAAAACGGAGCAGGGTTTCCACCAGTAACAGAAACAACTGGAACTTCTTCTTCCACTGCAACTGTTAAAAATTCTTTAAAAGGGCGACCATGCTGACCAATCGCAAAGTTTACACCGAATGGTTTATTCGTTAACGTTTTTACTTTTCGAATTTCTTCACGTAAGCTTTCTGGATTTGGAAGACTCATGGCTGTAATTTGCCCAAGTCCACCTGCATTACTTACAGCTGCTGCCAGTTCACTATATGCTAAATGGGCTAAACCACCTTGTATGATGGGGTATGTAATATTCAATAATTTTGTCACTCTCGTTTCCCAATTTTTCATTTCCATCCTCCTATTCTACTAATATGTATTTAGTATATCAAACTATAAAAGTGTTGCCATTTTTTAATCTTAATATTCTAAATGTTATGATAACAAAAAAACAGATAGCCTAAACTATCTGTCATATATATGAAACCCCTTTAATTTTTCCGTTCAAACTATTCTTTATTATTGTCTTGATCATGATGATCTTTACCGCAACGTTGACAAACACTGTAAAGAATTGTAACTTTTTCATCTTCAAAGTATTCAACTGTAGAATTGCAAGTAGAACAAACAATTTGACCCATTTATAAATCCCCCTAATCATTTTGTTAGGTCACATTGTTTTAATGTGACATACTATTTACTTTGTAGCTTAATAATATATCACATTTATTGTTTTGTCAACATATTTTTTATCACTTTTTCTATACCGGCCAGCTAATATGATACACTATTAATAAATAATGCTATTACAATTGTTTATATTCATTCTTCTTCTCAATTAATTAAAAAACACCTGTAGTCTCTATTTAAGAGGCATACAGGTGTTTTATATTCCTTAGACTTCTATTATTCCATTATTCAAATCAATTACTCTTCATCATCCCCACGATAACGTTTATAAGGTAATGGATTCCATGTGCGGTATTCAAAATCTTCCTTACGTAATGCTTGTGGGATATCTTTTAAAATTTTCTTGGCGACATCCAGTTCGCGTTGCGCTTCTGACTTATCTTGATAGAGAAATTCGTCAGATGCTTTTTCTGGTGCATTTTCCACCTTCTTCATAAGATTTTCGACAACCATCTCTTGTTGTTTCTTAATTGTATCCCGGGCTTCAGCTACCCACTCAGGTTGTACTGTTCTTAATGTATCGGTTACATAACTGAATTCTTCAAAGATTTCTTTATACACTCGATCCGCATTTTCCCGGACATCTTTTATCGCAGATTCCAAATCTTCAATTGTTAACTCACTAACCTCAAGAGGCTTCTCTCGTTTCGATCCCCCGATACCTTTTGAATGTAAGTAGTATGGAAAAATTGACTTAATCGTTTTTCCAACCGGATTGATCGCTTGACCATTTTCATCAACACCTTTTGGTTGAATACCTTGCATAGCAATTCTTGCTGACTCTGGACGAACAATTTCTTTCGGTGGTAATACACCGTAACGTAACAACTCCCGGATACCTGTCCCAGAAATATTAATGCGATAGCGATCATCGTGTGGACAAGTTTGTTCTGTTGCCGGACTATCACAACGTGTACAATAAAACACTTCATGGAACAAACGAATATCAATGCCTAATTCCTCTGTGCTAAAGGAATCGAACACAGAATGGCTAGCATATTTATCATAAAAATCACCGACACCGGCGTGATCCCGGCCAATTAACGCATGGGTACAGCCGTAATTTTTCATAATAAGTGCATGTAGTACCGCTTCACGTGGCCCTGCGAAAATATATGTCACACGTAAAGGAGCAAGAACAGTTCTATCTTTTGGATAATAAGTATTTAAAACCGCACGATACGATAGCATACGGAATTCGTGTCTAGTATATTCCCGTTTTGCCATTTCTACTAACGGTTGAACAAACAAACCATCCATCTCTTCTAAAGCATTTCGATGAATATATTCATGTCCGCGATGTAATGGGTTTGCACCGGTAATAAATCCTGCCACCGTTTTAAATTTCTTTTCCTCATAGAACAACTTCCATGTTTGCTTTGGTTCTAATCGTAATTCTTCAAAAGGTCCCCAATGTACACGATTTAAGAGTTGAATTGGTCCTGCTAATGCTGTATCTCCCATTCTTCGATAAATGGAATCTACACCTGGATGACTCCGATCTGTCGTACCGAAAAGATGTTGGGCACGAAAATCACGATCGTATTCAAAAATGTCCTCTAATTTTAGTAATGCGATTGGTTTCATCGTTTCATCGATTAAAGCTACTTCATCGCCAACGGATAACGTTCGAATCACTTCTTTATTTCGATCACCAATTGGGGCAAAACTTAATGGAACTGGCCATATAAGACCATTCGTTAATCTTCCTGTTTCTAATACCGATTTATAATCGGCTTCATTCATAAAACCTTCATTTGGTGAAAGAACACCTGTTGCAATCATTTCAAGTGTAATAACCGCTTCTAAATCGACCATAATTTTTGGTAAATGTTTAGCTCTCTCCAAAGCTTCTTCTCGTTCTTTACCTGTAAGAACTCGGTTAACAAGTTTTCCCCCATGTGGCTGTTGAGGATATTTTGTTATTTTTTCCTCAACTTTTAATACTTGATTCTCCATCAACTTCACCTCATCCCCTACACAAATCTTTTTCTATGATTTTTGTCTCAATGGAAAATATTATATTCCCAAAAAATATGACACACCCCTTTGTTATAACCACCCAATTATCACCTATTTATAGACAAATTATAAGTGTATATTTTTTGGGAATATTATTTTAATTGAATTATATCAGATTAATTAAAATATTTAAAATTATTTGCTTTCCTTATAACCAGTATGCGCTCGTACTGACACTTGAGCATAACGTTTTGTATCATATTCTTTTGATAATATCGTTCCTAAATAACCGGCTAGAAAACCAACGGGCACACTGACAAGTGCTGGATTATCTAATGGAAAAATAGGTTCCCCCACAAAAAGGGCGGCTCCCTCTACCGGTGAAAACACACTAGGGCTAATCGATACTAAAATTAATGCGGAAAATAATCCGGCTAACAATGCACTGACAGCACCTGTTGTGTTAAAGCGCTTCCAATAAACCGTATATAAAATGACCGGCAAATTCGCACTAGCTGCAATACAAAAGGCTAACGAAACTAAAAAGGCAACATTTAAATATTGAGCACCTAATGATAATAAAATCGAAACTACCGAAACACCTAATGCAGCATAACGGGCAGCTAGCATTTGTTGCCTTTCAGAAATTCTCCCTTTTTTAATAATTTGCCCGTATAGATCATGAGCAAAAGCAGAAGCTCCAGATAAAACGAGACCCGCAACGACCGCTAATATTGTTGCAAAGGCAACTGCACAAATGATCGCAAACAAAATATTTCCGCCAATAGCTTCTGCAAGTAACGGTGCGGCCATATTGCCTCCAGGGTTTGCTGCTAAAATTTTACTTTCTCCTACATATATGGCTGCTCCAAACCCTAAGAATAATGTTAAAATATAGAAGATTCCGATTGTCCAGGTTGCTGTAATAACCGATTTTCTTGCCGTTTGCGCATCTTTTACTGTGAAAAAGCGCATTAAAATGTGCGGCAATCCCGATGTCCCTAAAACTAAGGCTAACATGAGGGATAATGTACCTAATGGATCAGTATATTTAATTCCAGGATTTAAGTAATTGGCACCGTGACTTGTAGCTGTTTTGACTTCTGTAAACATTGCCCCGATATTAAAATTAAATTGCCACAAAACCATGAATGTCATGATAATCATTCCAGCCATCAAGAGTACAGCTTTAATAATTTGTACCCAACTCGTTGCAAACATACCACCGAACAAAACGTATATGGTCATCATCACTCCGACAATTAATACCGCTACCCAATAAGGAATATCAAATAATAATTGAATGAGTGCTCCTGCACCAACAAGTTGGGCAATCATATAAAACAAAACGATCGTAATCGTACTCAAGGCGGCTGCACCACGTACTTTTCTAGCATCAAAACGCGCATTGATCATATCTGCTAACGTATATTTACCGAGATTTCGTAAAGGTTCTGCAACAAGGTACAGTACAACAAGATAAGCGATTAAAAAGCCGATGCTGTAGAAAAAGCCATCAAATCCTTGCAAAGCAATCATCCC
>CADBNU010000335.1 GCA_902796085.1 Heyndrickxia coagulans | reverse complement strand
TTCAATTGGTTCTTCTGTAAAAGGGTCGATAATCGTTTTAGAGCCACTATAGGCTAAAGTGTCCGTACCAAGTGAAGAACGGGTTGGGTAAAAAGGTAGTCCTTTAGCTGCTGCAGTGAATCTCCACTGAAATGCTGCATTCGTCGTTTCTGATAAGACTTTTAGTCGTCCTGACTCTACTGCTCGTCTGGCAGGTAGTGATAGTCCACGTACTTCATCAGCAAAACCATAGGACACTTCAGCTTTTGTTATGTTTCCACTAGCAGCAAGAAGTTGCCAGTCATGTTGAGAACCTTTTGTCCCGATCGTGAGATTTCCTATTCTTTGACGAATAATTTCATGGACGGCTGCCATCGGATTTCGAACAGACCCCATCCCACCAAAAACAATATAATCATTTGCTTTTACACCACGTTGAATGGCCTCTTTAAGGGTCGTTCTTTTATCTTTTTTCACCATCGATTTATGGTTTTTACGATATTCTCTCATTTTATCGGGATGTTGCCACCCATATAGATACGTTTCCTTTGTTGGAATGCTCATACTTTTTCCTCCTTCTATTTTTTACTAGCTGCTTTGGCTAATTTGTCTCCTATAAATTGAATGAGTTGGACAAGAATAATTAATATGATGACTGTGATGATCATAACGTCATTTTGGAAACGATAATATCCAAAACGGATGGCGAGGTCGCCAATGCCACCGCCTCCTACGATTCCTGCCATAGCAGAATAGCTTAATAGACTAATGATCGTTACCGTAAGACCCGCAATCATTCCTGGTTTTGCTTCTGGCAGAAGAACATCCTTAATAATTAACCATGGGGAGGCACCACATGATTCAGCGGCTTTAATGACTCCGCGATCAATTTCTCTTAAAGAAGCTTCCACTAAGCGAGCATAAAAGGGGATGGCAGCAACCGTTAAGGATACACTAGCTGCTGTCGGTCCCATTGATGTACCAAGAATAAGCTTGGTAACAGGTATGAGAACAACTAACAAAATAATAAAGGGGATGGAACGAATAATATTGACAATTGTGCCTGCTACTTGCTGGACAAATTTATTTTCAAAAAACATACCTTCCCTTGTTACAAAAAGCATGACGCCAAGGGGGACACCGATAATAATGGCAAAAATTACAGCGATGGACATCATCCAAGAAGTTTCAATAAATGCTTTTCCAAATTCGTTAAGTAAATCAGGCGACATCGGCCAACACCTCCAATTGTTTAGTACGTTCGGATATAAAGCGAATGGCAGCATCAATATCTGATTTTTTTCCAATGGCCTCGATAATAAGAGTGCCGAGAGGTTTGTCGTTTATATAGGAAATTTGCCCATGAAGAATGTTAATCATAATCGGATAATGAGCTAATGTTTCTGATATGATTGGATTTTCTGCTGAATCACCTCTAAAAGTGATTTTGACAATGGTTCCTTTCCGTTCTTGTAATAGCCGATCTGGTAATGTAAAGGATTGTACGGATTGAACAAATTCTTTTGTTAAAGGATGTTTAGGCGCAGAAAAAATATCATAAACAGCACCAAGTTCTACGATTTCCCCAGCTTCCATAACTGCCACTCGATCACATATTTTTTGAACAACCTCCATTTCATGGGTTATGATCACGATTGTGAGCCCTAGGTTACGATTAATTTCTTTTAATAAATGTAAAATGGAGTCGGTCGTGGTTGGATCTAAGGCGGAAGTTGCTTCGTCACAGAGTAATACTTTTGGATCGTTGGCTAGTGCACGTGCAATACCGACCCTTTGTTTTTGTCCCCCCGATAATTGGGCAGGATAATTATTTGCTTTATCTTGAAGACCAACCAATTTCAAAAGCTTGGGTACCTTAAAGTGAATTTCCTCTTTTGATTTGCCAGCTGCTTTTAAAGAAAAGGCGACATTATCGAAAACGGTTTTAGCACTAATTAAGTGAAAATGTTGGAAAATCGTACCAATTTTTTGTCTCCTTTTCCGAATTTCCTTTTCGGATAATACAGTAATATCTTCTTCATCGACAATAATCTTTCCCTCCGTCGGTTTCTCTAATAAATTAAGGCAGTTGAGTAAAGTGCTTTTTCCCGCACCGCTATAGCCAATAATTCCAAAAATCTCCCCTTGGTTAATGGTTAAATTAATGTTTCTAATGACAGTCGTGTTTTTATACCGTTTAGTAAGATGTTGAATTTGAATCATTGTCCTTCCTCCATTTCGTGTTGATATGGTGGTTTAACATAACCTTTTGAATTCTCGTTTGTATAGTGTAAAAATTCTTTGGATTTGTAAGCTTCTTCTAAATCTTTAACAAACGTACTGTTCTTATCTTCTTTCCGGACTGTTAAATAGATAAGAAAGTCCTCTTGTGTTCGTTCTAAATCTACTGCTTCTTCAAGTTGTAACCCTGAATCTATGGCAAAATTGCCATTAATAAATGCATAGTCAGCATCACTTAACGAACGAGGTGTTTGAGCAGCTTCAATTGGTTTAAAGTTTAAATCAAATTTGTTCTCCAAAATATCTTTTTCAGAGGCCGTGAGGGGATTAACCGATTGATCAATCGAAATCCAACCATAATGTTCTGCCATATGAAGCGCTCGAGCTAAGTTAGTAGGATCGTTTGGTAAAGTAATGGTCATCCCTTTATCAATATCATTTAAAGAGGTATGTTTATCAGAATAAAGGGCCATTGGTGCTGTCGGAACAGCAAAAACAGGCACTAAATCCATACCATTTTCTTCGTTAAAGTTTTTTAAATAGTTGCGATTTTGATAGAGATTTGCATCTATTTCTCCTTCATTTAGCGCAATATTTGGCTGGATATAATCGTTAAACTCGACAATGTCTACCTTGTAGCCCTTTTCTTCAAGTAGTGGAACGATCCCTTCCTTTAGTTGATCACTATAAGGACCAGCAGTTGCTCCTAAAACGAGTTTTTTCTCGTCGTTTGTGGATGTTGAAGTACATCCAGCAAGAATGATCATGAATCCGATTAAAAGAAGTGTAAAAAGTCCCTTTTTCATTTGATTTCCCCCTTTTATCTTTTAAATAAAAAGACCTCTCGAATTCACACATAGGTAAGCGATGTGTGGGAATTCAAGAGGCTTCCGGTTGTCCGGTCAGCTTTATAGTATCGAATATGTTGAATAAGAATTATAAAAGCACCCCCTATTTGATCTCTTAATGATTAAGCAGCAAATCTAAACAGAGAATCGTTGCTTTTCAATACGATTAATTTGTACGATTTTGCCATTATGAATGGTA
>CADBNU010000334.1 GCA_902796085.1 Heyndrickxia coagulans | reverse complement strand
GAGTAAAAAAGGAAATAAGTTTGATGCTTATTTACGATATGAAAAAAATCCTGATAACGAATATTTTAGTTGGAAGATGGAGTTTCCTGAAAAGAAAGAGGCAAAAAACAAAATTTAATAAATAATTTTTTAATCAATACATGAATTAAAGGAAACCTAAATCAATGGGTTTCCTCCTCTTCACAAAAAAAGTGAAGCTCGTGATTTACAATATGCTTTGAAGGATCGAGCTAGCCCATGGACACTTGCTACAATATTGACATATGGCATTTCGGGGGCAATCCTAAAATTTAGCAAGTATATGATCTATCATTTTAATTCTTTTTTTTAAAATTAATTGCTCTTGTATTTTAGTTACGAGTGATGTGTTTTTGATCAAACTTTATTCCACTACAATTTATTACAAGATCGTCTACTATTTTTATAGCACGATTCATAACTATACGACTCTTCGAAGACATTTATAAACATGCCTCCCCCTTCAGGTTTTCTTTCTCAACTGTTTACACCTAAAATAATAGAGCAGCAGACAAAAAAACTGCCACCTCTAAAAAGTCGAAGGTTTTGTACCTTCTCTTTCACATTCACATATAAGACCGGATTTTCTCCTATTTTCAGCTAACCGATGATTCATAAACCTAACGAATGGAAATAATAACGAAACAAATAAATAATCCTCCTCCCAATTTTAACAATTTACTGTTTCTACGATAAAATAATAGAAAAAGGTTCATCTTCATCTAATAAGGAGAATACATATGCGCATCAACCATCCAAAGTACCCGTGGCTGGAAGAACGAACGATTCTGTTGGCTTTAACTGGCAGTTACGCCTACGGAACGAATACCTCAGAGTCTGATCGAGACTATAAAGGCATTTGTATACCGCCACTTGATTATTACTTCGGGTTAAACGCCTTTCACCAATACGATACAAGCGGTGGAAAAAATTTTAAAAATACAAAGGATGACACCGATATTACCATTTTCCATATTACGAAGTTCGTAAAAAATGCAATGAAAGGTGTTCCAAATAATATTGAATTATTATTTTTACGTCGGCAAGATTATATCAAACTGACTGAATTAGGAAAAATGCTAATAGAACACCGACATTTATTTTTATCTAAACAAATTTATCAAAAATTTGCCGGGTATGCCTATTCCCAAAGAAAACAATTAATTAATAGTCATAATCCTAAAAACAACAAATACGATACAAAACTTTTTATGCATACAGTTAGACTTTTGACAAGTGCAATCGAAATCCTTGAAACGGGAGACTTTCATACATATCGATCGAATCGTCAGGAACTTCTTGACTGTCGTAATGGAAAATACACTTTTACTGAAGCATTGCAGCTAATTGAAACATATCATCTTCAACTAACCAGGGCTTATGAAAAGTCAAAACTACAAGAAACGCCAAATCAAGAACGGATCAATGAATTACTGATTGATATGAACTTACGTGGCCATCATTTATATACGTTCTGAAAATGATGTAGAAAAGTGTCTTCATTTTTTTCTATTAAAGCCTTATATTATTAGATAAGATTATATTAGCGATTAGAGAAAGAGGAGAAACGTTATGTCTCTTAAAGAAAAAAGTATTGTTTTGACCGGTTTTATGGGAGTTGGCAAAACGTCGGTCGGGAAAGCCGTCGCCAAAAAATTATATCGAGATTTTATTGATATTGACGAAGAAATAGAAAAGAAATTTCAAATGCCAACAACAAAAATATTTAAAACTTATGGGGAAGAAACCTTTCGTGAAGTAGAAAAAGAGTTAGTCATCCATTTCAGTAAACAAAAAATGAAAGTCATCTCCCTTGGCGGTGGTGCATTTTTACAAGAGGAAATTAAACAAGCTTGTTATAAAAACTGTATTATTATATTTCTTGATTTATCATTCGAATCTTGGAAAGACCGCATCAATCTCATCATCGATAGTCGTCCTGTTTTACAAGGGAAATCGTTGAAAGAAATGGAAAAATTGTATTATGAAAGACAACCCATTTATTCGACCTATCACTCGAAAATTAAAACAGACCGTTTGGATATTGAAGAAACGGCGGAATATATTAAGGATTCTTTGAAACTAGCTTGGGAGCTTTATGAATAATATTAAATCCAAGATGCTCATGCACTTCATGGTCTAAAATTTAAGAGTTAGTTCATCAATAAAATGTAAAACATTATAAAGGGCTCTTCCTTCGAGAAATCTTGACTTTAGGATAGCCCTTTTTAATTAATTGTAAGTTCCATTCCCACTCTCGCGAAATGAAAATCAATACCTGGTTGTAATTTATCGTATTGAAATTGTACAAATGTTACATTACTGGGTATTTTTTGTAATAAGGATTCAAACCTGGTTGGATCACCCAGAAACCCATTCCATTGTACAAAATCCATCCGATCTGATTTCCAATCTAATTCTTGTATCTTCATATCTAAAATACGATACTTCTTTGAAAAAAGACGTAAGCAACTTTGCTTACGTCAAAATATACTAGTACGTTAATTTTTCTCTTGTTCTTCTTTCCAAACTTTAGTTAACACTTGTACAAATGTATCAACTGGCTGTGCTCCAGATACAGCATATTTATTATTAAATACAAAGAAAGGCACACCTTGTACCCCCACACTTTGGGCTTCATAAATATCCTGCATCATCTCATTTGATGGGTCTTTATCGTCCAAGACGTTACGGACATCCACTTCGGTAAGCCCGATTTCACGTGCTAAACGAACAATTGTATCATGATCGCTTAACAATTCGCCTTCAGAAAAATGAGCGCGATAGAATCGCTTGAAAAAGGCAGTCCCTTTACCAAGTTTTTTTGCAAATTGGAACACACGATGGGCATCAACGGTACTTGAAAGTTTAGCAATATCGTAATTAATTTCAATACCTGCCTGTTTTCCCATATTCACCACTTGGTTTAACATCGTTTCAGCTTGTTGTAACGACAAACCTTTCAGTTCAGCAAACGTTTCTGCGTAACTTTTCCCTGATACATATTTTGCATCAGGCATTAAAAGAAAACTTTTATACTCAATTTCTACATCGTTTGCCTGTTCAAAATGTTTTAATGCTTGATCTAAATGGGATTGACCAATATAACAAAACGGACAGACAAAATCAGACCAAATTGTAATTTTCATTCCTTTACCTCTTTCTTTTTCGAAATCGGACCACAAACTCCCGTATTTACATCACAAGTGTAACCTTCAACTGTTTCATTCAGTTGTATGTCTTTTAAGTCAACGAATTGAATTGGAGTCGCATGTTTCTCTTTTTTCGGATTTTCTTTCACCGTTACACACTCCTTTTTAACGGTTTTTTTAATTATATAGGAAATCTTACGTGGAATCGAATCATCCGAATCGAAAAAGATTAGATTCTTAATGTTCCAATGTTGTCAAACGCTTCATTTCATTGTTTATACTTTTAAAATCATGTCCAGACGGATTTTGGAAAATCCGCAGGTCAAATTCTGGTGCAATCGCAAACAAATGATCGAAAATATCCCCTTGAATGGTTTCATATTCTCCCCAGTCGGTTGTATTTGTAAAACAATAAAGTTCAACAGGCAAACCTTTTTCAGTCGGCTCCAATTGTCTTACCATTAAGGTCATTCCTTTATGAATACCTGGATGATGGTTTAAGTAGTTTGTAATATACGCACGAAAAACACCTATATTCGTTAACGCCCTACCGTTTACCGGTGTGCTCCGATCAATATGATGTGTCTCATTATATTTTTCGATTTCTGCCAATCGCTCATCAATATAATCCGAAAGAAATTGTATTTTCCGAAATCTATTGATCATCTCATCATCACAAAATGAAATGGAATTCACATCAATAAAAATAGAACGTTTAATTCTTCGACCACCAGCTGTTTGCATCCCTCTCCAGTTAATAAAAGAATCGGAAATTAACGAATAGCTCGGAATTGTCGTAATCGTTTTATCAAAGTTTTGCACTTTTACCGTATGTAAAGAAATTTCAATGACATCCCCATCTGCTCCATGTTTCGGCATCGTGATCCAATCACCGACACGAACCATATCATTGGCAGATAATTGCACACCTGCTACAAGTCCTAATATGGAGTCTTTAAACACAAGCATTAGTACTGCTGAAAGTGCACCTAAACCGCTTAGTAAAATAAATGGACTTTTATTGATTAAAATGGAAATGATCAGAATGATCCCTAAAATTCCCATTACAATTTTTACAATTTGGATTACGCCTTTGATCGGACGAATCTTTGAAATTTCATAAGTTTGATAAATATCATTAAATGCATCGAGTGCCGTACTCATAATGATTAATCCAACTATGATAAGATAAATATTAGCCCCGTTTTCAATAAAATGTTGATAACGAGGAAAAGTTGGTGCGAAATAATAAATAATGATTGCAGGTACGATATGGGAGAGTTTATGAAAGACTTTTCGCTTTAAAAGAACATCATCCCATTTAAATTTTGATTTACTTACCATATGGGAAATAATACGGACAACAATCTTTTTCGTAAAAAAATTGGCAACAATACATAGTAACGCAACTAAGATAATAGTCAACGTTGTAGAAAAGTAAATAGCAATATCGGCGTCGACTCCTAAGTTAACAATCCAATGATGTATAAAATCCATAAAAACCCCTCCATAAGATAACTTCAAAATAATTATTCAAGACGTTAAAAATTACTTTATGTATACGAACTTCTAAACCTTCTTAATCGACTCACAACCTCCATTGATTATTTATAAATCACTTGAATCGCTTCTATCTTCTTTCATTATTGTTCATTATTTCACTTTACTTAAACCTCATCCACTATTTCCCTGCAAATTATTATTTTAACAAGAATGAACAACAAATTGAGATTAAAATTTGATTACAATTCATTGTATAATTTATATATTGCTTGAAAAACTAAGTAAACGATAAACGTTTTATAAAAATTTGTATACTTTTTGGATATTAAATATTTGACAAAAACTTTTATACAGTTG
>CADBNU010000333.1 GCA_902796085.1 Heyndrickxia coagulans | reverse complement strand
TCTACCTTCAATTTCAATTAGTAACTGTTGTGTAGAAAACTCGAAAAGCTCATTATATTGTGCTTCTGACTGGCATCCGTTCCTAAAGTCATGATTTCCTTTAATCAAAATTATTTTTCCGTTAAGTCTCTCTCTGATTTTCTTATACTCTTGATAGCCTCCCCATCCGAAATCTCCCAAGTGGAATACCAATCCATCTTCTGGAACCTTGTTATTCCAATTTTCGATGAGAACCCTATCCATTTCTTCAGCATCCTTAAATGGTCGGTCACAGAACTTGATTATATTTTCATGTCCGAAATGAGTACCTAGGTGTCGGAGGTGAAAAACACCTCCGACCCATTATTATATTTAAAGTCTACCTTTTTTGACATATTTGTTTTTTATATTACTTACATAAGATTCCGATATTTTTAACTCATTTGAAATATCTTTATTTCTTACGTTATTATTTAACATTTTTATTATTTTTTCTTTTAATATTTTAGATGAAATACA
The DNA here is from genome assembly GCA_902796085.1 of Heyndrickxia coagulans. GTDB lineage: Bacteria > Bacillota > Bacilli > Bacillales > Caldibacillaceae > Pallidibacillus > Pallidibacillus thermolactis. The sequence goes on along the minus strand of CADBNU010000333.1, from coordinate 1,588 downwards.
TCTACTTACAAAATTTTCATCTATTTTATTCCATTTTCTTTTTAGAACTGGAATTTTAGTAGATTCTTTTTTCAATTTTATTACGGTGGCAGAATTTGAAATGTATAATATTGCATACCCTTGTTTATTTATTTTCACGTGTGTGGAATCATATTCTATAATTTCACAGAATTCTTTTAAAATATTTTCCCATGAAGCGTGTATTTTTATCCTGATGAAACAACCTTTGCGTTTATATTGCTTTTCTATATTACCATCACCATCAATAAATCCAATTACAAGATATTTTAACAACTCTTTGTTATGATTCAATACGGTTTTTGGCGGCTCATATGTTTTGTTATGCTTTATATCAAATTTTTTACACAATTCTTCAACAATTTCAGTATGTTTTACAGAAATGCCAGAACCAATTTTTCCCTTCCATTTAATAAAATTAGCAAATTTTTTTATCTGGTCTTTATCTTTTATTCCTAAATAAAATTTAATTCTGCCATTTTCAAAATGACCGTCAGCTAAAAGGAATCCAACCCAATAATATGCTTCTGGAGTTTCATCAAGTAATGGTGATAAATCACATTTCCTTTTTGCATTTTTTCTAGAAGCACAACTCCTACATATGGCATTATTTTTTTCAGCTAGCCAATATGCAGAATAAGAATTATACTCTAATTCTTTACCACAAATTTTACAAATTCTTTTATATTTTTCCATAATAGTTTTATTATAAATATAATGTTATGGTGTAAAATATAAACAATCAAATGTAAATTTTCAAATCTTCAATGTTTAAGGCATTATCTACCATTTCTATAGTCCCATCCTTATACTTAATAAAAACACTTTTATCTTCGTTCATGGTAATCCCTTCAATATTATTTTCATCAATGACTTTTGGTACGTATGAGAACAACGCCTTAGACAGCATAAGCATACTTAGTACTGAGAGTGATGCTATTTCATCCGCAGAACCGTTTTCCAATATTCTGTTAAACTCTTCATCCCTAATGGCGCAAGAACGAGTGTAATTATCCATGAATATTTCCCATTTAAATAGCATTTCATGTAACGTAGAGTCATTGATTATAACTTTGTTAAAGCAATCTTTCCATGCTATTGATGTTTCAGATTCGTGATTTGATATGTTTTCTAGTGTTGTTCGAGTAACGAACCAGCAATCACCTCCTAATTCTTCAATCATTTTCTTTTCATTAGGAAATCTTACATCATCAATTACATAATTAGTATTTTCATCTATCATTTTTTTAATTTTGTTGACATGCCAATCCTTATTATACTTCCTGATGTAGTCAGTACCAATGAATTGTAGCATATCTCTCACGGTTTCTAAGTATTTACCGTTGCACAGTTCTTTTGTAGTTTCTAATGGTATATCAGTTTCTTCAGATAATATTTGACAAACATCTTCACCTATTGTTATCTGTATTGGAATGCCCTCATTTTTAGCTCTATTGAGTTCATCGATTGATATGTCCAATATGTCTGCGCAAAGTTGTTTGAGTGGTAATGCAAAATAAAGTTTCTGATAGCCGTTTGCTTCGCAAATCTTAGCCAATTCAGTCTTACC
>CADBNU010000332.1 GCA_902796085.1 Heyndrickxia coagulans | reverse complement strand
TAAATAAGATAAGAATCTTAGAAAATGATGAGCAAAAAAAGACAAATCCCAACTCAAATGAAGCATTTGAGTTGGGGTTTGTCGACAATCTGAAACGCCTTAATATAAGGCGTTTTTTATATTTTCTTACATTTATCTTAAAAAAATTACTGCTTCTTCTGTGGAAAGACTTCATTAAACTTTAGATGACAAACGAAAGAAGAAAATAGAAAATGAGTTCTATTTCTGATAGATTATTGTTAAAGTATAAATTTCTAAGTGCATTAGAGAGGAAGTAGACAATGAGTACAGTAAAAGAAAGTATTTTCCGTACAAAAAGTCATGTTGATTTAAGAGATGTAGATTTTACTAGGCATTTGAAACTTAGTTCACTATTCAGTTATTTTCAAGATGTGGCTAGTCTTGCGGCAGATCATTTAGGTTATGGGATTGAACGATTAGCGAAGGAGTTCGGAGTAGCATGGATTCTTTTGAGAATTCGCGTTGATATTGAACGAATGCCAAAATGGGATGAAGAAATGACCATCGAAACATGGCCAATTGAACCAAATCGAGTTGAGTTCCAAAGAGATTTTCTTGTTAGGGATAAAAATGGCAATATTATAATCCGTGCTGTATCTGTATGGGTTATTATGGATCTTAAAGAAAGACGGTTAAAACGAGCAGAAACAATCGGCTTACAATATCCAGAAAAGATCAAAGAACGTGCTATTGATGTGAGACTTGGTAAATTAAAGGGGTTTGGACAGTTAAAAGAAGTCTATAAAAAAGTGATAGGGTATAGTGATATTGATTTTAATGGCCATTTAAATAATTCAAAATATGTAGATTTCATTATGGATTGTTTTTCAATCGACGAACATAAACAAAATCAAATTCAATCAATAGAAATGCATTTTATTAATGAAGCATTACCAGGGGATACCATTACAATTTATAAAGAACACTCCAATAGCAACACTGGTTTGTTCTTCATAGAAGGAATGAATGAGATGGATAATAAAACGGTTTTTAAAGCACTTGTCCATCTATCAAGAAAATCGTAATATTAGAGATTGTATTCCAGATGTTAAATGAAAGGTTTTACCTATTTACTATTGACTCCATAGAGAATAAAGCAAATGCCAATAACAATCCAAAAGATTTTAGTAAGGGATATTTTGTCCGCAAGTCCAATTAAACCAATAGATGTTGTTAAAATTAAAATGATTGGTCCTACAATAGCTAACATACTATTGATCATTAATGCTTTTTCAACATGATTTAATTTTAATATGACCAACGCAACAATAATTTCAATCGTTCCTGATAATAAACGTAAAATTGACATGCCTAAAATGGCTTTGTCAAACAAATGAAACATCGCTTGTCCTCCCCCTCAAATTCTAATATATGACAGAAGAGGGGAAAGAAGGACAAGATTTTAATTAAAAAGAGAACAGATTTCGTTGACATAATAAAATTATGTGAAATATTCTAATTTTGCATGAGGGAAAAATTTATGCATATATTCTTGTAAATGGGATTTGATATCCTCTTGTTGCTCAGTACGATAAACATACTTCCCTATACCGTATCTCCCCCATTTATATTTTCTTTTTTCTTCATCTAGTTCTAATTTTGTCATTGGATAGTTTTTTTGTATCACTCGTTTCGCTGGTTTTGTAAATCGATGTTGTATAAATTCAAATGTGATATCTTTTCTAGCTTCTTGAGGAAGTTCCGCATCTAATTTTTCAAACATTTGATAATATCCTTCTTCCCAACCTTCATGTAAGTAGATTGGTGCAACAATAAAACCTAAAGGGTACCCTGCCTTAGCAACTTTTGCAGCTGCTTCAATTCTTTTATCAAGCCGTGATGTTCCTGGTTCAAAATAGCGTATTACATAATCAGCATTAATACTGAAACGGAATCTTGTTTTCCCATTATGTTTTGCATCAAGTAAATGGTCGACATGTTCAAATTTAGTAACAAACCTAAGCTGACCAAGATCTGACTGTCCGAAATGTTCAATGGCCCTCTTTAATGTATGGGTTAAATGATCAATGCCGACAATATCTGAAGTACATGCTGCCTCAAATCTTGTAATTTCTGGGGCACGTTCTTCCATATATTTATCAGCCTGCTCTAAAATTTCCTCAACATTAACATATGTCCGTATATATGGCTTTGAGCCCATGGTTGTTTGTAAGTAACAATAATGACAATGTCCCATACAGCCCGTAGCAAGCGGAATAGCATATTCTGCAGACGGTTTGGAAGTATCGAACTTTAAAGTCTTTCTAATGCCGACAACTAATGTCGATTTGGCAACACGATATTTTTGGAAATCATTTTCACCTGGTAAATTCCGGATTTGATTATGTGATGTAGTATTTCGAATTTCAATATTCATGTTTTTAAATTTTTCAAATAATTGCTGTCCTAATGGATAGTCCAGTGCTTTTGGCTCAAAATATACTAATTTTGGAATAAATGGTTTAACCATACACATCCCTTTCCTTTTATTGAAATAAATTATCCGAAAAACGATTCTTGTTCTTCATCACCAAAATAGTATTCATAGGCTGCTTGCGCTTCCGACTCTGTTTTAAAAACAGCAATTTCATCTGTAAGTGGATAATAGGTTTCATATAAAAAAAGTGCTAACTCATTTTCGTTTTCTGGATGGCGTACAACCGCCGCTTCTTGTATATTGGCAACATTTTGTGTATGTGGATTTCTTTAAATGACATAGACAATATCTCCAGGCATATAATGATCATTTGATTGAAACAGCACCATTTTTTCACCTACCTTATTTTGATGATCAATCATAATTTACCTTTAACTACATTCTGTCTAGTAACATAAAGTTTATGATTGTTTGTTTATGGAATTTTTATAAAAATAAAGGTATAGTAAGCAATCCGTTTCCAAGCCTAAATAGGCTTGCGACAGATTGTTACTATACCCTTATAATCTTTTAAAGTTTTTTAATTTTCCAAATATCATTCACATATTCTTGGATCGTTTGATCGCTGGAAAATTTCCCTGAATGGGCAATATTCACAGCACTTTTATGGGTCCAAGTGTACTTATCGCGATATGTTTGATCAATTAATTCATGGGCTTCCAAATAAGATTCAAAATCTTTAAGGACAAAGTAAGGATCATTATGATACAAAATATGATAATAAATATCCTTAAATTCAATACTTTGCTTACCGAATTCCCCGTCATTTAATAAATCCATTATACGTCGAATTCGGTCATCGGTATTATAAATATCCCTTGCATCATAGCCCCCTTGTTCATAAAAAGCGATCACTTCTTCAGCTTTAAGACCAAAAATAAACATGTTTTCTTTACCAACGAGTTCACAAATTTCTACATTTGCACCATCCAACGTTCCAATGGTTAATGCACCATTCATCATTAACTTCATATTCCCGGTCCCAGATGCTTCTTTACTAGCTGTCGAAATTTGCTCACTCACATCAGCAGCAGGTATAATTTTCTCAGCTAGACTAACATTATAATTTTCTAAAAAGATAACTTTTAGTTTGTCCTTTACATCTGGATCATTATTTACTTTTGTTGCCACACTATTAATTAATTTAATGATTTCTTTTGCAATATGATAACCTGGTGCTGCTTTTGCTCCAAAGATAAATGTCCGAGGCGTAATATCTAAATTCGGATTATCCTTCAATTCATGATATAAATAAATGATATGAAAAACATTTAACAATTGACGTTTATATTCATGGAGTCGTTTAATATGTACATCAAAAATCGAACTTGTATCCACTTTTATGCCTGTTTGTTCATAAATATAATTGGCTAATGTTTGTTTATTTTCGTTTTTAACCCTATCGAATTTTTCAAGGATTGTCCTATCCTTGGAATACTTTAATAAATGGATCATCTGTTTTGGTCGGAGAATCCATTGCGGTCCGATTAATTCCGTTATTAAATTACCAAGCTTCGGATTAATTTGTAATAGCCAGCGTCTATGCGTAATTCCATTCGTTTTATTGTTAAATTTATGCGGTTCAATAGTGTAAAAATCATTCATGACTTTTTCTTTTAAAATTTTGGTATGAAGTTTGGCGACACCATTGACTGAAAAGCTGCCGACCATAGCAAGTCGGGCCATGTGGATTTTTCCATATGCGATGATCGCCATATTCGGGATTCTTTCACGCATTTCCGGATAATCAAACCAAAGTCTTTTACAAAATCGTTCATTGATTTCATGAACAATCATATATATTCTTGGTAAGAGATTTTTAAACAAATCAATTGGCCAAGTTTCCAATGCTTCTTCCATAATTGTATGATTCGTGTATGCAAAAACGTTCGTGGTAATTTCCCAGGCTTCGTCCCATCCGAATCTCTCCTCATCCATTAATATTCTCATTAATTCTGGTATGGCAAGGGTTGGATGAGTATCATTAATTTGAATAACAACTTTTTCATGTAGCCTTGTTAAAGGGAGTCTGTAATTGTTTTTAAATTGTTTAATAATATGTTGGATTGTTGCCGAAGTTAGAAAGTATTGTTGCTTTAATCGTAATTCTTTTCCTTCTAAACTAGAATCATCAGGGTAAAGAAATCCAGAAATTTGTTCGATCGAATGTTGATGGTTTAAATCCCTGAAAAACATATCGTCCAAACTATCGACCTTATCGTAATAAATTGGTTCTGCACTCCAAAGCCGTAATGTATTTACCGTATCATTTTGATAACCAACTATAGGTACATCATACGGTATCGCCAAAACTTTATCTGTATTTTCATATTTAAATTCTAACGAACCGTCATTTCGCTTAAACATGTGGACATTGCCATGAAATTGGACAATAATGGCCTCATCTTCTTTCCTCGTTTCCCAAGGATATGGTTCTGTAAGCCAATTATCCGGCAATTCTACTTGATTACCATGTATAATTCTTTGTTCAAATAAACCATATCGATAGCGGATCCCAAATCCGTGACCAGGATATTTTAATGAAGCAAGAGAATCAAGAAAACAGGCAGCTAGTCTACCCAATCCCCCATTCCCTAACCCTGCATCTTCCTCTTCTTCTAATATAGCGTCTAATTGAAATCCTAATTCTTCCATCACTTTTTCAGTAACTTGCAATAACCCACAATTTAATAAGTTATTTCTTAATAACCGACCAATTAAAAACTCCATTGATAAATAATAAAGCTGCTTATGACCATTCTCGTTATATTTTTTATTCGTATTTTGCCACTTTTCGCGAATTTCACTGTTTACAACATTAGCTAGGGCGAAATACATATCTTTTTTTGAAGCTTCTTTAACTGATTTTCCAAATTGTTTTGAAATCACTTCGATAACACGTTTCTTTAGCCATTCCGTAGTGTATACTGATCCTGTACTCAACCAAGTACCTCCTTAAATGGTGATCGTTGTCGGTAATAGAGTTTTATATAAATGAGCATATTCCTTTGCAGAATCTTTCCAGCTAAATTGACTTTTATTCACATTTTTTAACAATTGTTGAAAATGCTCAGGTCGGTAGTAAATATCTAAAGAATAACGTAAAACATGTAGAAAATCATGGGCATTATAGTTTGAAAAACTAAACCCATTCCCTTCTCCTGTTATTTCATTATACGGTTGTATCGTATCTCTTAAACCACCTGTTTCTCTTACAATTGGTACTGTTTTATATTGCAAGGCAATTAGTTGAGATAGTCCACAAGGTTCAAATTTAGATGGCATGAGAAAGAAGTCTGCAGCCGCATACATTTTCCTTGCATAGGATTCACTAAAGGTAATTAAGGACCGAACTTTATCAGGATACTGATCATTGACATATTTAAAAAAGTTTTCAAACTGTGCTTCTCCTGTACCAAGAACAATAAACTGAACATCACTTTGGATAAATTCATCAAAAATATGCATTAACAAATGAATACCTTTTTGTTCGACTAATCGAGAAATTAAAATATAAAGTGGTTTTTCACGATCAATCGGCAATCCTAATTCTTCTTGCAGATACACTTTATTGTCTTTCTTTTTACTACGAGCAGAACGATAATTTACCGGGATAAAAGGGTCTGTTAAAGGGTTATACACTTTCGTATCGATCCCATTTATAATACCTTGCAAACTTTGGGCTTTTTGTTTCAAGATTGGATGGAGCCCTTCACTATAATATGGATATTGAATTTCTTCTGCATACGATGGACTAACGGTTGTCACTTTATCAGCATGAAATATGCCCGCTTTTAAACAATTTAACATGCTGTTCCATTCCATCCCACTTACATGTTCCCTTGGTAATAAGAAAAAGTCATCAAACATGTCCAATGGCATAATGCCTTGATATTTTATATTATGAATTGTTAAGACAGTTTTTAAATTTGGAGTCGGCTGCAATATTTTTGCTAATGCAACAGCGATTCCTGCTTGCCAGTCGTGACCGTGTAAAATATCTGGTTGGAAATCCAAGACTTTAAGGCTTTCGATAACGGCATGGGAGAAAAAGACAAATCTTTCGCCATCATCATAATAGCCATATATACCTTTCCTCGTAAAATAATAGTCGTTGGCAATGAAATAATAAATAATGTGATTGTATTTCAACCAATATATGGTAGCTTCTTGATTGCGCCAACCTAGTTTTACATTCAATGTTGTCAAATACTCAACTTTCCTTTTCCATTCTTCACTCATTTCATCATAAAATGGTAAAATGACACGAACATCGATATTTTCATGTTCTTTTAAACTTTGAGGAAGAGAGCCAACAACATCCCCTAAGCCCCCAGTTTTTATAAATGGTGCACATTCCGATGCTACAAAAAGTACTTTTTCCAATTTTTCTCTCTCCTCCCTACTAAAATAATTTATATAATCTAAATGACTTGTCGTTTCGCAACAACAAAAGGTTTATCTGGAGAACCAATTAATCGTTGGCCTTTCGTAATTTGAACATCTTTATCAAGAATGACATTTTCTAAATAAACATCTTCTTCAATTGTGCATCGTTGCATGATAATTGAATTTTTTATTGAAGAACCTTTATGAACTTCGACTCCTCTAAATAATATGCTTCCTTCAATTTTCCCATTGATGACACATCCATTTGCCAATATAGAACGATTTACTTGCGCATGCTTTTTATATTGTACAGATGGATTATTCGAAATTTTCGTCCGCACTAAATGTTTCTGATAAAATAATTTCTCGTAGTCTTCTAAGCATAATAATTTCATATTTTGTCGATAATAACTTTCTATAGAATTGATAAATGCACTATAACCACGGTACCGATAATTTTGAATTTTAAGTTGATTGATTTTTTCCGCAACACCGTGTACAAAAAAGTGATCTTTATGATAAGCAATACATTCATCAACGAGTTTCATTAACAGTTCCTTGTTTATGATATAAACACCGGTAAAAATTAATGGATTATGTTTATCATTCGTTATGTTTTTAACCCATCCCAAATCGTCTGCCTCTACTTTGAAAAAACGTTCGTGTTCGGGTAGAAGCTTTTCCACTTGTGTCGAAATTAAGGTTACATCAGCACCACGATCTAAATGAAATTGAAAGGCTTCTTTATAATCAGTGTTGGTAATAAACTGACTTCCACTGATTAAAACATACTCGGCATTACTACGATGAAAATAATCACGATTATTATGGAAAAATTGTAAATCTCCCTTTGATTTATCGGAAGGATCATTCCAGTCCGGAGGTAGGATAAATAAACCACCGTTTCTTCGGTTCAAATCCCAATTTTCTCCTGTGCCTAGATGATCAAGTAATGATCGATATTTGTTCCGAACAAAGATGGCTACTTCTTCTATTCCAGTATTCACGATATTTGACAATGTAAAATCGATTAGTCTGTATCTTCCGGCAAAAGGAATTGATGCACTATTGCGAAAGTACGTTAATTCATTAAATAAATGATGTTCATGATCTAAATTAATAAGTCCCATTAATCGTTTCATCGATTTTCACCGCCAATGACATATGTTTTTTGTTCCAATATTTCTTGATTGATAACCACTGGATCATCACTAGATGCTGCAACAATATGTGTACCATCTGGTATAATTGTGTTTTCCATAACGATTACTTTCTCTAATACGCACTTTCTTCCTACTTTTACACCAGAATGTAGAATCGATTGGGTGACAACCGCATCTTTTTGAATTTCTACATCACGAAATAGAATCGACTTCTCAATGCCCCCACCTAAAATTTTACATCCATCATTGACAATTGAATTTTTTACCGTTGCACTTCCACAAATAAATTGAGGAGGGAAATGTGAATTATTTGTATAAATACGCCATTTTTTATTGTCTAAATCTAACTCACTATCTTCTTTTAACAAATCCATATTTGCTTCCCAATAACTTTGGATTGTTCCAACATCTTTCCAATATCCTTGGAATTTAAAAGCGTATAATTTTAATCCGTCATGTAGCATTGCCGGAATGATATCTTTACCAAAATCATGGCTTGAAGTGCTTAACTGTGCATCTTTAATTAAATATCTTTTTAAAACTTCCCATGTAAACACATATATTCCCATTGATGCCAAATTATTTTTCGGCTGTTTTGGTTTCTCTTCAAATTCATAGATTTTTAACTTTTCATTTGTATTTAAAATGCCAAAGCGAGATGCTTCTTTCCATGGAACTTCAATCACTGAAATTGTTGCATCTGCCTTCATTTCTTTATGCTGTTTTAATAGTTGTTGGTAATCCATTTGATAAATATGATCACCAGACATAACAAGGACATATTTTGGATTATATTGTTCGATAAAATGGATATTTTGGTAAATGGCATCGGCAGTACCAGAATACCAGTCTCCACCATGTTTTGCTGTATAAGGAGATAAAATCGTAATCCCACCGTCACTGCGATTCATTTCCCACGGCTGACCATTGCCAATATGTTTTGTAAGTTCTAAAGGTGAATATTGTGTAAGTACACCGACCGTAAAGATGCTAGAATTTGTACAATTACTTAAAGTAAAATCAATAATACGATATTTACCTCCAAAGGGTACTGCAGGTTTTGCTAAATCATGGGTTAACAATCCAAGTCTTTTCCCTTCCCCACCAGCCAATAACATTCCGACACATTCTTTCAAGAGATCTCCTCCTCTTTTTCTTCTTTTATTTTTTTATATATTGCAATTGCCAATGGTGGAATTTTTACTTTGATATGTTGACCAAAACCATGCCATTTTTTAGGTATACTAAAATGTTCACTTTCACTGGTCTGACCAGATCCACCATATTGAACTGCATCTGAATTAAAAATTTCAACATAAGTTCCTGGTTGTGGAACTCCGATTTTATAATCATAGTACACAACAGGTGTAAAATTACAAATGACAATTAATTCTTCATTTGCTTTATTGCGACGAATAAAGGCGATTATGCTTTGTTCGATATTATGCGGATCAATCCACTCAAACCCTTGTGAATCGTGGTCTAATTCATAAAGTTCTGAATGTTTTCGATAAAAATGGTTTAAAGTTTTAAAATAATGGTACATTTGATTATGTAACGGATACTCAAATAAATGCCAATCTAATTGCTCTTTATCTTTCCATTCTGCATATTGACCAAACTCTCCTCCCATAAACAATAATTTCTTTCCTGGGTGAGTAAACATATACCCATAGAGCAAACGGAGATTGGCAAATTGTTGCCATTGGTCACCCGGCATTTTATCAAGAAGTGATTTTTTCCCATGGACAACCTCATCATGTGATAAGGGTAGCAAAAAATTTTCAGAAAAAGCATACATATAAGAAAATGTAATTAACTGATGATGCCATTTACGATAGACTGGATCCTTTTTCATATATTTCAACATATCGTTCATCCAGCCCATATTCCATTTATAATTAAAGCCTAATCCACCTAGATAGGTTGGAGCAGTAACTAATGGGTAATCAGAACTATCTTCCGCCATCATTAAAAAGTTTGGTTCCTTTTCAAAAACAACCTTATTCAACTTCCGAATAAACGCTAATGCTTCTAAATTTATTTCATCACCAAAGGAGTTATATATTTTTTCCTCCCATTCGGGTCGATCAAAATTCAGATACATCATACTCGCAACCGCATCAACACGTAAACCGTCAATGTGAAACTCTTCAATCCAATAGATCGCATTAGATATTAAAAAACTTTGTACTTCAGGTCTTCCAAAATCAAAAGCAAGTGTCCCCCATCCATGTTTTTCAGCTTTTTTTGGATCTTGATATTCGTATAAAGGCTGACCATCAAACTTTCTTAATCCATGTGCATCTTTACAAAAATGTCCAGGCACCCAATCCATGATGACACCTATATTATGATTATGACACTCATTAACGAAATATTTAAATTCCTCTGGGGTTCCATAACGTGAAGTTACAGAATAATAACCGGTAATTTGATATCCCCATGATAAATCAAAGGGATGTTCTGACAATGGAAGTAATTCAATATGTGTAAAACCTAATTTTTTCACATATGGTATTAGCTCATGCGCTAGTTCTCGATATGTATAAAATTTACCCTCTTTTTTCTTCCACGTTCCCAGATGAACTTCATAGATAGAAATAGGAGAAGAATAGGGATTGAACTTTTTTCTTTGTTGCCTCCACTTCTTATCTGTCCAATGGAAACGTGATGCTTTTGTTGTAATCGATGCTGTATTGGGCCGTAATTCAGAATAAAAAGCATATGGATCAGCTTTTAGAATGTCCTGACCATCTGCAGTAACAATCGCATATTTATAATTTACTGCTTCCGGAACATCGGTAAAAAAACCGATCCAGAGCCCTTCATTATTAACTTTATGTAATTGGTGACGATTTGGATTCCAGTTGTTAAAATCACCAACAACGGAAACCTTTTTTGCATGAGGTGCCCATGTTGAAAAGCGAAACCCTAGTTGACCTTTCCATAATATATGATGGCAACCTAACATTTTATAAGAATAATAATTTGTACCTTGATGAAATAGATAGATATCTGTTTCCGAAATATTATAGTACAAATTATCCCTCCTTTCTTAAAGAAAAAATTCGTTCTTTTATTTTTATAATTAATGCTAATTATATATATTTTCTTTATTATTTCAATAGTTATCATTCGACAAATTATTCAAAAATAAAAATCTTTATGAACGGTTTCATTTATTTTTCTTTCTGTTAAAATGATATAAATTGGGTTTGAAGTGAATATAAACGGTTTGTTAATTTATCTTAAGATAACAAAGTGTGAATACGTATACAAATGAGGTGCTAATAGTGAAACAACCTATCGCATGGATTGATGATGTTCATATGCTTACAGTCAATTTTGATGCGTGCGCCTTAAATATTCATGAAATGAACTTGCCTGTAGTGTATTGGAAAGATAAAGATCAATCTATACCAATCACTGGAAAACAGTTTGTCAATGACCAAACCGTACATTTCTTTTATGAAAAAGAACTTCCTTTAGGTGAAACGTTATTTTTACAATGGAAGGAATTGGAAATCCCTATTTATGCAGGAAAAATAGTCCGTACGCCTTGGTTCGAAAAACATTATACTGCTCCAGATGCACAACTAGGTGCCATTTGTTCCAAGCACTCGACAACGTTTACTGTTTGGGCACCAACTGCAACTAAAGTGCAGGTGATTATCAATACGGCAAAATACCCAATGAATCGAAAGGAAAAAGGCATATGGACCATTACAATTCCAGGTGATTGGCATGGGTATATGTATGAATTTGAAGTAGCTGTAAATGGGAAGGTCCATCAGGTTATTGATCCGTATGCGAAATCAAGTTTAGCAAACACGAAAAGTGGAGTCGTTGTTGACTTTTCACGTACATTTAGAAAAATAGAAAATCGACCTTTTAAAGGGAATTTGCAAGATGCTATCATTTATGAACTTTCTGTCAGAGATGCCACAATAAACAATGACAGTGGGATATCAAATAAAGGAAAATTTCTCGGTTTAACAGAAAAAAATACAAAAACAAAAAACGGCTATTCCACAGGCTTAGATTATTTGATTGAATTAGGAGTTACCCATGTTGAACTACTGCCAATTAATGATTTTGCAAGGGTTGATGAACTAAATCCGAAAATGAATTACAATTGGGGATATGATCCACTTCTTTATCAAGTTCCTGAAGGAAGTTACGCAACTTGTACAAATGACCCGATTAAACGTATCGATGAATGTAAAAGGATGATCCATGCATTTCATGAAGTTGGTATAGCAATTATTATCGATGTCGTCTTTAATCATGTTTTTATAAAAGAAACAATTGAAGAGACAAATTTTGAAAAATTAGTTCCTGGATATTATTTCCGTTTTCATGAAAATGGTATGCTTGCTAATAGTAGTGGTTGTGGAAATGACTTTGCTTCCGAACGAATCATGGCAAGAAAATTTATATTAGATACCGTTGATTTTTGGCTGACAGAATATAAAGTTGATGGCTTTCGCTTTGATTTAATGGGGATTCTCGATATCGACACAATGATTGAAATAAGGAACAGATGTTTACAAGAAAAAACACCAATCATGCTACTAGGTGAAGGTTGGGATATGCCGACACCGCTATCTCCAGAAAAAAAAGCGACAATGAACAACTCACATAATTTAAAAGGAATCCGGTTTTTTAATGACTACTTTAGAGATACGTTAAAAGGTGGATTATTCAATGCCTTTGAACGAGGATATGCCAATGGATATGGTACATTTTTTGAAAGATTACCTGCCCTAATATCCGGATGCTGTTTGGAAAAATTTGGAAACCCTGTTGTTTCAGAACCCACACAAACGGTCAATTATGTCGAATGTCATGATAATCATACATTATGGGACCGTTTAGCATTGACAAACAATGATGAACCCGCACATATTAGGAAAAAAATGCATCAAATTGCAACAGGGATTACCATTCTAGCTCAAGGTGTTCCTTTTATTCATGGTGGTCAAGAATGGTTTCGAACAAAAAGCGGTGTTGAAAATAGTTATAATGCTGGTGATCATATAAATGAGCTAAACTGGTTAAAACGGGAAGAAGAACTAGCTAACATTGAATATGTCAAAGCTCTTATTAAGTTAAGAAAAAATTATAAACATTTTCGTCTACAAACGAAGGAAGACATCTTGTGGTGTCTGTATATTTTAAATACGCCTCCTCCTATTTTTGGTTACATCCTTTTAGGAAATGAAGAAGATTTCGTGATATATATCAATCCTACGAATCAAAAGTATCAAATTCATCTTCCTACCTCAAGTAGATGGCAAATTATGGTGTCAAATCAAATGGAGATATACAATGAGAGATATTTTGATGGTGAGTTTATGGAAATACATCCCTTTGAATTTATTGTTTTGTTGAAACCAGTGATCATTTAAGATTCAAAATCATTATTGGAATTAACATAACCATGGATAAATTCATCCACATCAATATTTTTTAAAAGCGTCCTCTCTTATCTATAATTTCCATTTATATTTTTTCATAAAAGATGAAAGCTAAAAATGTCCCATATAATAAAGATAGGAGAGGATGAAGTTGAACAAATATTTACAAAAATTATTTATTATAGCGACAACAGCTTTTTTATTAACAGCATGTAATGGGATAGATAATACAAGGAACAATGATAATGATGTAACGAATACAAGATATCCAGAAAATGTAAATGAAAATCCATATAAGTATGTGACAAATAAAAATCGTATGTATGGTAATAACCTGAATAAATATCAAAACAAACATGATGACGATAATATTTCTGCATTAAATACGAATCAAAATAGTGAAAATTATCCACATACGAAAGCCATTGTTATTCAAGAAGCAAAATACGATTTCGTAAAAGTAGATGAGGAAAAGAAAAAACAACTGATCAATAAAATAAAGGAATATGCCAATAATATTGAAGCAAAGAAAAATGCCGCTGAAAAACAGCAACAACCTCCTACCAAGCCACAAGAAACTCAAAAGCAACAAACAGCTGAGCGTAATCAACAAGCTCAACAGCCGACCGCAGGAATTAGCGAGTTTGCTCAACAAGTGATCGACTTGACGAACCAACATAGACAAAAGAATGGATTAAAACCATTAATTGCTGACGCGGCATTAAGTAACGTGGCGCAAAAAAAATCTGAGGATATGCAACAAAACAATTATTTCTCACATACGAGTCCAACTTATGGATCACCATTTGATATGATAAGGGACTTTGGTATCTCATACAATTCTGCTGGAGAAAATATCGCCCAAGGGCAACGTACACCAGAAGAAGTAGTCAATGCTTGGATGAATAGTGAAGGTCACCGTGCGAATATCCTAAATCCAAACTTTACACATATCGGTGTTGGTTTTGAAGAAACTGGTTATCACTGGACACAGATGTTTATTGGAAAATAATTAAGTGGGGCTGACAAGATTCAGCCCCATCATTTAAATGACAACACGTTTACATAACATTATTATCATTATTACATACATTTTCACATAACCGGGTGAAGCTATGTGCAAATTTATAATCATCTTCTATTGACCTCTTTTTTGGCCCCTTCACTCGATTCCCGGATCTTCTTGCCTTTTTGGAAATATGTCGTATATGTAAGAGCCGATCAATATTATCCATAGTATAAACCAAACCGTTTTGATTTATCGCATAACCTTTTTTCGCTAACACCATTGCAGCTAAACCGTAATCTTGCGTAACCACGATATCTCCTTTTTCAACCCGATTCACTAAAACAAAATCAACTGCATCGTTACCTTTATCAACTAGGACCGTTACAGCCCCCTCCCGTTCTATCCGATGAGATGTATCACAAATTAAAATAACATGCAAATTATAATCCTTTGCTATTTCAATTGTTAAATCGATAACCGGGCAACCATCAGCATCAACTAATACTTTTGGCACAAATATACACTCCATCCATTTTTGTATGTTATCACAATTTTATTTGTGATTTTTTTCGTGATAAAATCTTCTATTGTAACATCGATCACAAATCGCGTAAGGATGATCGAAAGATAATTTTTTACCGCAACGTTTGCACTGTTTTTTATGCGTATCAAGGGCTTTCTTTAAAAAGTCGTTTGCCTCATCACTAATTTCCTGGCGCAATCGTTCCCAGTAACTCGCTTCCGTTTTTTTACCTAATTTATATAAAAATAATAAATGTAAACCAATGGCTTTATACGTTAGTTCAATTTGTTCAAGGTTACCTCTTTTCACTGGTGGTTCTGGTAATTCATCATTGTTTACAATTGCCTGCATTGTTTCCAGCCAAAGTTCTGTTAAAGCTTTTTCCCCTGATGAAAACGGTAAATGTAAAAAGCCATACAAATCTACAATGGAGAAACGAGCTTCAATTTCGGTATCTTTAATTAACTCATATAATTCCTGTTCTTGCGTGAGCGGGGCTTTCACAGTTCCTTTTGGATTTTTAAATTTTTTCCATAGTTCAAAAAAGTCTCCTAAATGATGACTATACTTTTGAAATCGTTCCAACATCGCATTCGTTGGCGCAATTGTAAAGGTTTTTAAAGGAACATCTTCTTTAAATAATAGCTCTTCCATTTTTTTATAATCGTAAACAAAAGCAACTTTTCCGACATTATAAATTCCTTTTCTACCTGCTCGACCTGCAATTTGTTTTACTTCCTGCGATGTTAAACGGCGTTTCCGTATGCCATCAAATTTTTCATTTTCTAAAAATACAATTCGCTTAATCGGTAAGTTTAATCCCATTCCAATGGCATCCGTTGAAACAACAACATGGGTTTCACCTTTAATAAACCTTTCGATTTGTTTTTTCCTTGTTTCCGGTGGCATACTTCCATAAATCATGCTCACCTTTTTTCTTCGTCTTTGAAGTAAACTAGCCGTTTCTAACACCCGTTTTCGAGAAAAACAAATTAATGCGTCGCCCTTTTTTGTATGGTCAATTGAAAAATTCTTATGTTCAACACGTAACGGAATTTCTCGCTCATATTCATAAAGAGTAATATCAGATCCTTCCAATAACTGAAGAAGCATTTCTTTACTATTTTTACTACCGATTATATGAACTTCATTTGCATTAGCACTTGTTATGGCCCGATACCAGGCAAATCCTCTCTCTTGATCAGCAATCATTTGCGCCTCATCTATAACAATACAATTGAAATCATCTTTTTCATAAAACATCTCGACAGTACTAGCAACATGTTTGGCCCCATCTGTTTCTTTCTCTTCTTCACCCGTTTTTAAATTACATGGTATCCCATCTGCATTTAACTTTTCATATACTTCTAACGCTAGTAAGCGCAAGGGGGCTAAATAACATCCAGATGATGCTTGTTTTAGACTCTCTAATGCACGGAATGTTTTTCCCGTATTCGTTTCACCGATATGTAGAATATAATGGACAGATTTATCTCCCTTTGGACGGGTTGCTTGACCAAAAACATCGGCCATCATCCGTCGTTCTTTTTCTTGTTTTCGTTTTCTTTCAATTTCCTCTTGTATCCTTCGCTCTTCTTGACGTTTTTGATGTTCACTTAATAATTGTAAGTGCGGAAGAACATCATAAGGGATTTCTGCCGTTTCTAACAAATCGGATACATATTCGTAAGCAATTAGTTTGTAAAATTCATCAGCCAGTTTTTCGACTTGATCAGATATTATTTTTATAAATCGTTTTTGTTTAAGAGACTTTCCCGTTTCCCGCTCATATATTGTGTAAACGTGGGAAAAGTTTGCAGCAAATTCATCCGTGAAAATATCATATGTATAATCTGTTATGTAATGGAAATATCGGTCACCGTAGGTTTCGAAGTCCCAATAAAGTTTTCCAAAATCATATCCTTCAACGTATCCACCAGTAAATTCCTCAAAAAATTGGTTGACTTGCTTATAAACTTCCGGTTGTATATATCCATTTTTCACTAACCGTTCATTTTCCCAATTTCTTCCTACTAATTTATAGCGAATCGTTCCGTTCATATCTTTTTTTAGTTGGACTGCAGCACGATAACGAACATACGTATAAAATTGATGAAAAAACTCGTCGATTCGTTTTCTTATTAATTTATGAATTTCTGCTTCAACCGTTTGTCGAGTTTGCTCAAATAGACGTTGTTTTTCAATTTCCATTCTCTTTTGTTTTGTTTCTTCAAACAATTGATTCCAAAGTTCTTCTGTTATATTTTGTTTTATCCATTCCATCACAGGAAATGGATGATGTTCTATAATCGTGTTAATAAATAATTTTTTTACTAGTTTCTTATTTGTTTCATCAAACGCAATACCTTTTTCAATTAAATATTTTTTTCGCTCTTTTACTGAGAAAGCACTTTGAGCTTTATTTGACCAAATATTATTCCATATATGTTGAATAAATTGATTTCGTTTTTGTAAATATTCCGTAAGACTCGGCTTTTGTTCATGCCATTCCATAAAACGTTCAATATCTTCAATTATTTTTTCCTTTGTTCTTTCTACAGCCTGATTGTATATTGCATTTAATTTTTCTATCATTTAAAATCCCCTACTTAGTAAAATTGTCTCCTAATTTTAGTATTTCACCGATAAATAATATCATGCTTTTATATAATGAAGGCATAGTCTATAAAAATAGAAAACAGTGGGAGTGAAAATCCCACTGACATTACATTTTGCCTATTTCACGAAGTTCGTTGTAAACTAACCAAGCACCATGTTTTACGGAACGTACCCGTACCACTTCTCGATTACCAAAAAAATTCATATAATAACTTTTCGTTGGTCTCTCTTTAAAGGACAAACCGATATAAACGGTTCCAGGCTCTTTTCCTTCGAGGGGACCAGGTCCCGCAACACCTGTAAAACTTATGCCGATATTTGAATCCATTAGTTTCCGAATGTTTTCAGCCATTTCTCGGGCGCATTGCTCACTCACAACCCCATACTTATCAACGGTTTCCTTCTTCACACCTAGACTGTTTATTTTTACTTCTTTCGCGTATGAAACTATGCCGCCTTTAAACCATTTGCTACAACCTGCTATTGAAGTTACTTCTTCTTGAAACAGTCCTCCTGTTAAGCTCTCGGCAACAGCAATTGTTGCATTGTTTTCCTTAAGCAGCTTCCCCATTTCATTTAGTAATGTCGTTTCCCCATATCCATATAAATACTGTCCAACTCGAGCTAAAATTTGCTCTTCCATTTGATCAAGTAATAATTTTCTTTCATCATCGGACACATGTTTAGCAGTCATTCGTACCGTTACTTCTCCATCTACAGCAAGCGGTGCTAGTGTTGGGTTTGTTTGTGCATCAATAAGATCTTCAAGTTCCACTTCCAGTTGTGACTCACCAATTCCATAAAAACGTAGCACTCTGGATTCAATTTGTTCTACCTTTTCAATCCTTTTTAGAATTTCCGGTATAGCATATGTAGTGAACATTGGTTCCATTTCACTTGGTGGTCCTGGTAAGAGGATATAAGTCCGATTATTTTTAATGAAAAACATACCAGGTGCCATTCCGTTATCATTCGGTAGGCAATGTGCACCTGAAAATATCAGGGCTTGTTTTTTATTATTTTCTGTCATTTTACGGTTTCTTTTTTGAAAAAAGTTTTCTATTGAGCGTAAAGCTTGATCATCGTATTTTAGTTTAACACCTAAATGATTGGCCAATGTTTCTTTCGTTAGATCATCTTTCGTGGGACCTAAGCCACCGGTAAATATGATCATATCAGCCCTTGATTCAGCAACTTTTACAGCGTTTAGTAAACGCTTTGGATTATCACCAACCACCGTATGAAAATAGACGTTGATTCCTAATTTCGCTAAATGTTCTGAAATAAATTTTGCATTTGTATTTGTGATTTGACCAAGTAAAATTTCGGAACCGACAGCAATGATTTCGGCATTTTTCATCCATTCCCCTCCTAAGTGTCGTCAATCGATTATTTTGACTGAGAAAAAACTTGCTTATTTTTCATAAAATAATCAAGTCCAGACCATAACGTAAAGAATAGTGCTATATACAACATAATATCAGCAAACGGAAAATCAATGTATGAGAAAGGCACATTTTCTAGTAATAAAGCAATAATGGCAATGATTTGAGTCCATGTTTTTATTTTCCCTAGCATATTTGCTGCTACAACTTCGCCTCCCCCAGCTAATATGAGTCGTAGGCCTGTTACAGCAAATTCTCGACTAATGATTAATATGACGACCCATGAAGGTGCCAGTCCATATTCCACCAAAATAATAAATGCACTTGATACTAATAGTTTATCTGCCAATGGATCTAAAAATTTTCCTAAATTGGTAACGAGATTGTATTTTCTAGCATAATAACCATCAATCCAGTCAGTTGTTGACGCAATGATAAAAATAAGTGTTGCAAGCAGTTGTGCAACAGTTAATGTGACGTCCCCAAACTGTACTTCTCCCCAAGGAAAATCCAAAACCATAAAAATAACAAATAAAGGGATCATACATACACGTGCTAACGTAATTCGATTTGGTATATTCACTTTTTAAACCTCCAAAATATTCAATGATGTAAATACTACATGACCATTTTATAACGAAAATAATCTATTGGCAAAAAGTGGTTAAAAAACAGAAGAAAATAGTCATCAATCAAGGATGACTATTCTTCATCGTTGTTATATTGAATAATAATATTTTGAACGGTTGCCTCTGTGGCATATTCCAATTTTTCTCCATTAACATAGATTTCCGTTACACCTGTTGCACCTATTCTTAATCGTGCACCATTTTCTTTTGAAAAATCATATGACTGTGGGTTTTCTTCTGTTAACATTTCTTTAAAAAACTGCTTACTTTTATCTGTGTTGTACACTTCTACCCAAGATTGACCTCCTGGCGTTACCTTTACTTCTAACTTAAACGTATCTGTGTTTGTTAATTCGTATGTAGTTGTCGTCCCTTCTGTTTGAATGGCTTTTAATTGTTGAGTTTTCGAATCAGGTTCTTGTTCTTCCTCTAACGCTTCATTTTTTTGATCATTATCATTCGCCTTTTCTGTTTCAGAATCATCGTCGGCAATGTCCGTCTTATCATTTTCAGAAGGCTCGCCAACTTCATCGTAACTAACTGATGGAGTTTGAACGTCTTCTCCGGCATTTGCTACATCATCGTTATTCCCCATTGCTTTTGTAAAAAAATACCAACCAATGACGACAATAGCAATTATGATAAGAGCCGTTACCAATTTTGGCAAATTGTCCAAAAATCTAGAAGTTTCCTTAGCAACATTCGTCCTTGTTTGTGTTCTTGATAATTGTTCAGTTATATTTTGGTCATGTACGGACGGTATTTCATTTCGAAACTCTTCAAAAAGTGATTCAGGATCTAAGTCTACCGCTTCAGCATATTGTTTAATAAAGGCACGTACATAAAACTTTCCCGGAATCACATCAAAGTTTCCTTCTTCGATGCCTGCTAAATATCTTTTTTGAATTTTTGTTATTTCTTGTAAATCATCTAAAGTTAATCCTTTGGTTTCACGAGCTTCTTTTAATCTATTTCCTAATTCTGTCAATGGTAACACCTTCCATTTTTAAAAATCAAATTCAAATAATGTATTTTGTTTGTTTACCATTTCGTATGTGATTTCTTCTTCTTGATTATTTCTCAATTCAATAATATAATCGAAATCTTGTAAAGAATATTCTCCTTTTTGTACAAACAAATCTGGATGCTCTATCACTTTTACAGCTGGTAATTGCATTATCTCACGTATAAGACTCCAATGACGATCATTTCCTCTTTTTAAAGAAACCGCACCATCAATCAAATAGACATTGTCACCGTCATATTCACCTTCAATAAGTTTATCGCGAATGGTTTGTTTTAACAATGTAGAAGATATAAATATCCACCTTTTATTTGCTGATACACTTGCAGCTACGAGCGATTCTGTTTTACCTACACGTGGCATGCCACGAATACCGATTAATTTATGTCCCTCTTCTTTAAAAATTTCACTCATAAAATCAACTAATAAACCGATCTCATCACGAACAAAGCGAAACGTTCGTTTGTCTTCTTCATCTCGTTGAATATAACGTCCATGACGAACTGCAAGGCGGTCCCGTAAAGTAGGTTCTCTTAACTTGATCAATCGAATTGTCTCCATCGTTTGTAAAATCGGTTCTAAACGTTGAATATGTTCTTTACTAGATAAAATAAGTAAACCTCTTCTGCCCCGGTCAATTCCATTAATCGTAATAATATTTATGGATAACATTCCTAATAATGACGAAATATCACCAAGAAGCCCAGGTCTATTTATAATAATTTCATATTCTAAATACCATACTAACTTCTTTTCCACCATCGTCACCCGATTCTAAAGACATTTTCACTATATTAAATAATAAATGATTTTTGGTGGTTAGGAAAGATTTAACAATCATTTTCTAGTATTTGTAATAAAAATATCATTGAATAGCAATAATTCAGAATCTAATCAATGAAAAAGAGAGGTTTCCCTCTCTATTTTGAACCGTTATTTTGGACAAGTTTAACCATCACATTTGCAATCGCCTGTTGCTCTTCTTCGTTTGCGACTGACCATAAATCAGAAAGGACCCGTTGTTGTTCATTTTTCGGATCAACGTTACTTGCTAAATAATCGCCGACTTCCTGGGCTAGATTATTAATGACTTCCTGATCCAATCCTGCTTTTTGTGCTTGATGTAACTTGTCACCTAAAAAATCTTTCCATTGTTCCCAGTTATTTAAAACTCCCATTCGTATTGAACCTCCTTTTAAGTGTTCAATACTATTTTGCTTAGGAGGAGAAAAATTATACTTTTGGAAAAAATAGTTTATGTAAAGATTTTTTATCAATTAAACATACCATCCACCATTTACACTGATCACTTGGCCAGTGATATAAGAAGCTTTGTCAGATAATAAATATTCTACTGCATCTGCAACTTCATCCGGTTTACCTAGTCTTTCAAGAGGAATTTCATTTTTTATAATTTCTAAATCTTCTTCATTTAAATTATTTAACATATCTGTTTGAATTGCCCCTGGAGCGACACAGTTTACTCGAATTCCACTCGGAGCAACTTCCTTACTTAACGCCTTCGCAAAACTTATTTGTCCTCCTTTTACAGCTGAGTATACTGTCTCACAAGAAGCACCCGTTAGTCCCCAAATCGAAGAAACGAAACAAATAGCTCCATGTTTTTGACGAATTAACTTTGGTAACAAACTTCTCGTAATTAATATAGGTGCCGTTAAATGTAACGATATTAAATCATGGATCTCTTCGGTTAACATGGTCGTTAATACTTTGTTAACCGCGATCCCACTATTATGCACAATCGCTTGTATTTGATAAATTTCATGAGTTAATTGTTGACAACCTTCTTCGGTTCGTAAATCCGCTTGAATCGGGATATATTCACCATCTTTATTGAGCTCACGTAATTCTTTCATTAAATCTAAAATGGCCTCAAGGTTTGTATAATAATGTAAATAAAGAGAATGACCATTTTTTGCAAGTTTTTTAGCTATCGATTGACCGATACCACCACTTGCCCCGGTAATTAAAACAAAGGATTTTTCCAACATAACTCCCCCATATGATTATAATTCATTTTTTTAAAATGTTCTATTTTAAATTAACTTTATAAAAAAGAATTTAGAAAATGTAAAAAGAAAGAGACAATTTTAGATAAGATTGCCTCTTTCAAGATAACTGATTATTCATTTTTCGGCAAGATTTTACATACTGTTAAACGATCTTCTGAAATCAATGATGAAGCAACATTCTTCACATCATCAAATGTGATTTCTTCTAAAATAGGAACGACTCGAAATAAATCCATCTCATTAAACGCATAACGGGTGAATTGGTTTGCAATAAATTCCGGGGAGTTTAACGCACGTAAAAAAGAACCAATCTTATTCTTTTTCATTCTTTCTAAAGCTTGTTCAGAAAGATTTTCATGTGTTTTTGCTTTTAATAAAACTTTTTTAATTACACTTTCTAATTGATCAGGATCGGTTGTATCACCACCAACTAAAGCAAAGCTGAATGTTTCTTCTTGTGTATAATCGTAGGAAAATGTGTCATCGATTAATCCTTGATCATAGAAATCCCGATAGTTATTAGAACTACGGCTAAAAAGTAAATCTAAAAGAAGTTGAACAGCTAACTCTGTTTTTAGCATTTCATCCCCTTGTTGATTAATGAAGTTGCCT
Source organism: Heyndrickxia coagulans (assembly GCA_902796085.1). GTDB lineage: Bacteria > Bacillota > Bacilli > Bacillales > Caldibacillaceae > Pallidibacillus > Pallidibacillus thermolactis. Next base: position 12,930 of record CADBNU010000332.1, on the reverse strand, counting down.
TTCATTCCTACCATACATTTTGGTGTTTGTACATTCATCTTTAGTATTTTTCCATTTTCACGAACATTTTCAGGTTCATCATCGAACCGTCTTTGAATTTCCGGTTGATCTTTAAATGGCCGTGCAGCTTGATCCTTTCGAATCATATCAATAATAGCTTTTGGATCTACAGGACCGACGACAAATAATAACATATTACTTGGATGATAAAATGTATGGTAACATTCATATAATAACTCACTTGTAATATCAGCAATCGATTCTATTGTGCCTGCAATATCAATTTTTACAGGATGATTATGATACATATTTTCAATCGTACCAAAATAGAGTCGCCAGTCAGGATTATCATTGTACATTTGAATTTCTTGACCGATGATCCCCTTTTCTTTTTCAACGGTTTGCTCTGTAAAATACGGAACTTGGACCATATCGATTAATGTTTTTAAATTTTCATAAATGTTATTCGTAGCGGAAAATAAGTATGCAGTCCTTGTAAAAGATGTAAAAGCATTTGCTGAGGCACCTTGTTTTGTAAAAGTTTGAAACACATCTCCATCTTCTTTTTCAAACATTTTATGTTCAAGGAAATGGGCGATGCCGTCGGGAACTTGTATAAACGCATTACTGCCTAATGGCATAAAGTGATTGTCAACAGATCCATATTTTGTTGTAAACGTAATAAAAGTTTTATTAAATCCTCTTTTCGGCAAACAATATACATCTAAACCGTTATCTAGTTTTTCAAAATATAATTCTTCATCAAGTTGTTTAAATTCAATTCTTTTCATGCTCAAGCCTCCATTCCTGACAAAAAGTAAACCGTATCGAGCTGAATTTTTTCTCCAACTTTAATCACATCTTCTTTTTTCACTTCATTAATTTTTTCTTTCCATAGCTCTTCTGTGACATTGGATTGACTTATGACATTATGATATAACACTTCAATATAACCACGAGACGTGTCTATTGTTTCCATCATTTGGTTTTGGATCATAGCTTTCGTTTGAGCTAATTCATCCTCAGTAAAATGACCAAGTTTCATTTCTTTTAGCTGCTCTTTAATAATAGTTAAAGCTCTATCATAGTTTTTGGTTTCTATCCCCGTCATTACCATCATTAATCCTTTATGGCTTTCTAGACGACTTGCAGCATAATAAGCTAAACTGGCCTTTTCTCTTACATTAATAAATAGTTTTGAATGTGGAAAACCACCAAATAGTCCATTAAATACTTGCAAGGCAAAATAATCATTATCACCATATCTAATATTTGTACGCAAACCAATATTTAATTTTCCTTGGGCTAAGTCCTGTTTTTCTATAACGACATTTTCTTTATCCACTTTGTGTGAAATAGCTTTCGATACATATTTTGGATTTCGCTCCGTAAACGATAATTTTTCCCTCACAAGGGCTTCTACTTCGTTTTCATCAAAATCACCGACAATAAATAAGTCGAGTTCATCTTCCGCTATCGACTTTTCATAATAGCTGTATAAATTTTGTGCTGTAATTTCATCTACATCTTCCAGATAGCCGTTTACAGGAACAGAATAAGGCTCGTTCTTACACATTTCTTGTATTAATCGCAAATTTGCATAACGCATTTTATCATCAAAAGCCGCTTGAATACGTTGTTTTAAGATTCGTTTTTCTTTTTCAACGATTTGCTGATCAAAGCTGTTGTTGTTTTCCGTTTTCGGGTTTAATAATAGTTCAGCTAAAAATGTGATGCCTTTTTCTAATAATGGTTCATCACTTTTTAGAAACTTTTCATTCGCTAACTCCATCGTTATGGAAATTACGTGATATTCACCTTTCTTTTGAAGGTCTACATATAAAACTGCCCCATATAACTCTTCTAAATACGATCGTATTTCCGTTATGCTAGGATATGTATTTGTACCACTTTGCAATACATGTGGTAATAGTGCGCGAATTGTAGCGTTCTCTTTTGTAAGCGGTGTTTTCATTTTAAAAACGATCGTATTTGTTTTATATTTCTCCGTTTTTAATAAATGTAACTTTAGTCCACCGTTTTCAATTATTTTTTTCATCTTTATCCTCCTGTCAACACAATTCTTAAGTCGGCTTTAAACAGCAATATTAGGTTTAGAGAACTAGTAATATAGATACATAATATAGCTATAGTTCAATTATGTATCAATTAACTTCCTAATAAACATTGTATATCCGTTTATTTGAAAACATTAATTAGAACAAAAGGTTTATAATTTCACTATACATGGGTCTGTTTCTTAATTGCAAGTTTTGACTTAATTTTAAGTAAAGAATAAAAAATCTGATCCCTCATTTTATCGCTAAAATGAGAAATCAGATTTTAAATCATTTGATATTATCTTTGTCCTTTAATATATGGCGTATTTAAAGCTTTTGGTGCTACTGATCTTCCGATGAAACCTGCAATGGCAAGTATTGTTAATACGTAAGGTAGAATATATAAATATACTGTTGGGATATCTTGAATAAATGGTATGTTGGTGCCTACCACACTCAAACTTTGCGCAAAGCCGAAAAAAATGGCAGCGCCCATCATCCCTAATGGATTCCATTTACCAAAGATCATCGCAGCAATGGCCATAAATCCTTGTCCACTAATTGTAGCAGCACTGTAATCTAATGTAATGGTTTGGGAAAAGATGGCACCTCCAATTCCCCCCAATGCACCAGATATCATGACTCCAATATAACGCATACGATTTACTTTTATCCCCATCGTATCTGCTGCAGTTGGATGTTCACCAACAGAACGAAGTCTTAATCCAAATGGTGTCTTAAATAAGATGAACCAACCGACGATCGCAGCTAACACCGCTAAATACGATGTTATATATACGTTTTGAAAAAAAAGAGGTCCTAATACTGGAATATTTTCTAATACTGGAATATCAAATCGTGTTATTGTTTCTTGAATATAAGGTGTTTGTCCTTTACCATCGTAGATTTTTTTCACTAAAAACACAGTGGCACCCGCTGCTAACATATTTAATGCAGTACCAGAAATAATTTGATCTGCTCGAAATGTTACAGAAGATATAGCTAAAAATAATGAGAATAAACTACCAATCACCATTGCGATTAATATGGCTATCCAAGGTGTTAGGCCTCTAAACATTTCAGCAAGCAGCAAGTTAGATGTGATACCTATAAATGCTCCAACCTGCATAATTCCCTCTAGTCCAATATTTACTACACCAGATCGTTCAGAAAATACTGCACCCAAACCAGTAAAAATAAGTGGTGCCGCATATGATAAGGAAGTATAAAATACGAAGGCGATAATGCCAATTAGTCCTAGTTCCTCCATATTATTTCACTCCTTTCTTTTTAGAAAACTTTTCATATAGCCATTGGAATAGATAACCACTTGCAACAAAAAAGATAATTATGGCAATTATAACTGTGATCATTTCTGATGGGATTTGAGCTGGCGGGTTTGGCATATTTAATGAACCATATTTTAATCCACCAAAAAGAATAGCACCGAAAACAACACCGATTGGATGGTTCGCACCCAAAACAGCTACAGCAATACCATCAAATCCAATCCCCGTTGTTCCTGTTTTTGTTGCTGCATATTCAAATGTTCCGAGACCTTCCATTGCCCCAGCTAAACCTGCTAAAAATCCTGAGATAACCATCGAGATGACAATGTTTCGTGATACATTCATCCCTGCATATTTTGAAGCATCCTGATTAAATCCAACCGATTTTAATTCATAGCCAAGTTTGGTTTTTTGTAAAATAAAATAAATAATAATAACAGCTATAATGGCAATAAAAATACCACCGTGCATCCTGGAATACATCGTGATTTCTTCAAAGAAAGGAATACGTAATGAAGCCGTTTCAGCAATCCGATCTGTCGTGTCCTTTCCAGCAATCCCACGTATTAGTGCATTTGTCACATGTAATGCTACATAGTTTAACATAATTGTGACAACAACTTCATTCACACCTAATCTTGCTTTTAAAATACCAGGTATAAATGCCCAAAGAGAGCCTGCGATTCCGGCAGCAAGTACAGCAAGCGGTATATGTATGACTGCTGGTAATTCAAAGGATAATCCAACCCAAACCGCAGCAAACCATCCGACGATTAATTGACCTTCAACTCCAATATTAAATAACCCCGTCTTAAAAGCAAAGGCTACCGCTAATCCAGATAAAATGTATGGTGTAATTTGTCGTACTGTCTCTCCAATAACATATGGGTCCCCAAAAATCCCTTCCCACAATTGTGTATAACCAACAATGGGATCATAACCACTTATGATCATAATAATAGCTCCAACAATTAGACCTAGTAAAATAGCTAGTACGGGTATAAAAAAAGTAACAAATCGTTTTTTATTCAATTTTCTCACCTTCTTTCACAGTTGGAGATTGTTTTTCTCCTGCTTTCGTCTTGTGTTTCCGCTGGATCTTTTGTCCTGCCATTAGCAATCCGAGTTCTTCTTCATTTGTTTCTTTCGGGTCAACAATATCAATGATTTGACCTTCAAATATCACAGCAATTCTATCGCTTACATTCATCACTTCATCTAGTTCAAAGCTAACAAGTAATACTGCTTTTCCGTTATCTCTTTGTTCAATTAAACGTTTATGAATAAACTCAATTGCACCAACATCTAGTCCACGGGTAGGCTGAGCAGCGATTAATAAATCAGGATCCCTTTCAATTTCCCTACCGATAATGATTTTTTGTTGGTTACCACCAGATAGTGCTCGTGCTGGTGTGTATTCACTTTGCGTACGAATATCATATTGCTTGATGAGTTCTCGTGCTTTTGAATATATTGCTTTATGGTTTAAAATCCCCATCTTTGAGAATGGTTTTTTATAGTAGGTTTGTAATGCGACATTTTCACCAACAGTAAAGTTAAGAACAAGACCATGACGATGACGATCTTGAGGAATATGTCCTAATCCTGATTCCGTTACTTTACGCGGTTTCAAATTCGTAATATTCTTACCATTCAGTTCAATTGTACCACTCTCTGCTTTGCGGAGACCGGTAATCACTTCAATTAATTCTGTTTGACCATTCCCATCTACACCGGCAATTCCTAATATTTCACCACGATGAATTTCTAAATTTAATCGATTCACCTTTTCAGTACCACGGTAATCTTTAACTACCAAATTTTTCACTTTTAAAACCGGCTCTTTTGGTTCCGCTGGTTTTTTCTCCATCGAAAATATGACGTCTCGACCAACCATTAAACTCGCTAATTCAGTTGGATTTGTATCGGAAACATTTAATGTTTTTAATCCCTTTCCACGGCGGATAACGGTTACTCGATCAGCCACTTCCATAATTTCTTTTAATTTATGGGTAATTAGTATGATCGATTTGCCTTCTTTTACTAATCGTTTCATAATTTCCATTAATTCTGTTATTTCTTGTGGCGTTAATGCGGCAGTGGGTTCATCAAAAATTAAAATTTCAGCACCACGATATAAAGTTTTTAAAATTTCAACCCGCTGTTGCATACCAACGGAGATATCTTCTACCATGGCATACGGATCAACATCTAAACCGTACAAATTGGAAAGTCGCTTAATTTCTTTAGCAGCTTCTTTAATATTTACTTTTCCACCACGTGTTGGTTCCTTTCCTAGTATAATGTTTTCGGTAACGTTAAAAGTGTCAACTAACATAAAATGTTGATGAACCATTCCGATCCCTAAATCATTGGCTACATTTGGGTCGGTTATTTTAACTTTTTTACCTTTAACTTTTATTTCCCCACCATCTGGTTGATAAAGTCCAAATAACACGTTCATTAAAGTGGACTTCCCAGCACCATTTTCACCTAATAGCGCATGTATTTCACCTTTTTTTAATTGCAAGGTGATATTATCATTAGCGATGAAATTGCCGAACACTTTCGTTATATTCAGCATCTCAATTACATAATCCACATTAGTACCCCCATTCTTTTCCCATATTGAGCTATGTGTCATCTGATAAATGAATGCCTTATGATGAAAATAAAGCTTAAGCTTTTATTTGTGTGGCAAAGACACACATAAAAAAATAAATGTGATACATTTATTTTTTTATGCGTCCCTTTTCATAGGATAGGGATACAGCAATTACGCCGTATCCCTGGCATTATTTTTTAAATGCAATTACTGGTTTAAATATTCTGTCAATTCATCTTTATTTCCAGGTGGTGTTATTTCTCCATTACGAATTTTATCTTCATATTCTTTTACAGTATTTAATGTTTCTTCAGACATATGGTCACCTGTTGTCGATAAACTAACACCATTTTCAGCAAGTCCATACGTTAATACTTTTCCACCCGGGAAGTCTCCGTCTTTAGATTTTTCAATTACGTCTTGAACTGCAACATCAACGCGTTTCATTGCAGATGTTAAAGTAATATTGTATTCACCAACTTGTCCTTCTTCAAATTGGTCACTGTCAACACCAATTACCCAAATATTGGCATTAGGGTTACTCTCTTTTCTTTCTTTCGCTTCAGTAAAAACTCCATTACCAGATCCACCAGCTGCATGGAAGATGATGTCAACACCAGATGTATACATTTGGTTAGCAATTTGTTTCGCTTTATTTGCATCATTAAAGGAACCTACATATTTCACTTCAACATTGATGTCAGGATTTACAGCATGTACACCTGCTCTAAACCCATTTTCGAAACGATCAATAACATCACTTTCCATTCCGCCAACAAATCCAATTTTGTTCGTTTTCGTTTCTTTCGCAGCTGCAACCCCAGCTAAGAAAGCAGCTTCTTGTTCTTTAAACAAAACACTTACGACATTGTCTGATTCTACAACGGAGTCGACAATACCAAAATGTGCATCAGGATGTTGTTTAGCAATCTCATCAATTGGTTCTTGTAGTAAAAATCCAATTCCAAATATTAAATCGAAATTACGCCGAACTAGTGTATTTAAGTTTGGCATATAGTCGGCATCACCTTGGGATTCAAGATAATCAAAACCATTATCCCCTTTTTCTAAGCCATATTTTTCTCCATATGCTTGCAAACCTTCCCAAGCTGATTGGTTAAATGATTTATCGTCTACACCACCCATATCCGTTACCATAGCGACAGAGAAATTGTCTGTGCCGTTATCTTCTTTTTTTCCTTCATCAGACTTGTCATCTCCGCCACCACACGCTGCAAGAATCATACCAGCAACTAGGACAACGATGATCAAAAATGAAAGTTTACCTTTCTTCAAAAGAAAAACCCCCTAAAAATTTTTTAGTAGAAACATTATCATTTTCTGTAGTTTCTCGTTTTTCTTACATTTTAGTGAAAAACGATTACATTCCAGATCATGTTCTACTGCCAAGAATTACTATATCACGAAAAATAAAAATATGAAATACGAACTTTTAAGATTTTTTGTCAATATTTTTATGAAAATGTTTACAAACCTTTAATAACAACATATTTCTTGGCAATTTTTTTAGGAGGTTTTTTATTTTTTTTGCTATATACGAACAATCATCGAAAATCATCAATAATGTTTCGTTTTTTAGGTAAGAAAATAGTTTTCTAATAAAATATATTCTATGACGTTGTTCAATGAATAAGCTTGAAAAACTAGTATTTTAATTTAACAACACATTCATTAAAGTTCTTATTGTTATATCAAAAAAATAACGGACTGTTTTAAGCACAAATATTTTACATGCTCTTCATTTCATCATCTTCAGGTTTCGGTATTAATACGTGCCGTGGTTTACTGCCTTCATATGGACCGACAACCCCACGTTTTTCCATTTCATCGATTAGTCTCGCCGCCCGAGTGTAACCGATCCGAAATCTTCGTTGTAACATGGATACAGATGCAGTTTGTAATTCTGCAACTAATTGAACAGCCTCATCATATAATTCATCTTCAACATCATCATTTGTTTCTTGTGTTTCATCTGGTATCATATCCTCTTGATATTGTGCTTGTTGTTGTTGCGTGACAAAATTTACGACTTCTTCAACTTCTTCATCCGATAAAAAAGCACCTTGTATTCGTACTGGTTTCGATTTACCTGCTGGAAGGAAAAGCATGTCACCGCGACCTAGTAATTTTTCCGCCCCTCCCATATCAAGAATCGTCCTTGAATCAGTTTGTGAACTTACAGCAAAGGCAATGCGAGAAGGAATGTTCGCTTTAATGACGCCTGTAATGACATCAACTGATGGCCTTTGGGTTGCTATAATCAGATGAATCCCAGCTGCACGAGCCATTTGTGCAAGTCTTGTTATGGCATCTTCAACATCAGAAGGGGCAACCATCATAAGGTCAGCTAATTCATCAACAATCACAATGATAAATGGTAATAGTGGCTGCTTTTCTCCTGTTTCTGCATTATGTTTGCGAATATGTTCATTATATCCTTCAATATTTCTTGTACCTGATGCTGAAAATAATTCATAACGTCGTTCCATTTCATTAACAACTTTTTTCAGTGCCTGTGATGCTTTTTTTGGATTTGTGACAACCGGTGCTAATAAATGTGGTACACCATTGTACACATTCAGTTCCACCATCTTTGGATCAATCATCATCATTTTTACTTCATGTGGCTTCGTTCTCATTAATATACTGGTAATAATACCATTAATACAAACGCTTTTACCTGAGCCTGTCGCACCCGCAATGAGTAAATGGGGCATTTTATTTAACTCAGCTAAAACGACATCTCCTGTAATATCTCGTCCTAAACCGATTAAAAGCTTTTTATCAAGACGGTCAAAACTTCCTTCTAACACTTCCCGCAAAGTTACAACGGCAATTTCTGAATTAGGTACTTCAATACCAATCGCCGACTTACCAGGAATCGGTGCTTCCATTCGTATATCTTTAGCAGCTAACGCTAAAGCAATATCATCCTGAAGACTAACAATCTTACTTACTTTTACACCTACATCTGGATGGACTTCATACTTTGTTACTGCTGGGCCGATGTGAACTTGGGTTACACGTGCTTTTACACCAAAACTTTGAAATGTTCGTTCTAGTTTCGCAGCATTGGCATGAACTAATTCGTATTCACCACTTTGGTCTGTTTGCTTTGGATATTTTAATAGCGAAATAGGTGGTAATTGATAATCTACATTTTCCACCTCAGAAAAATTCATCGGCATTGGTTCATCGCCGTCATCACGTTCCCTTTCATTTTCATTTACCCTTTCTGTTTCTTCTACTTCACGTATTGTTCGTTCAGCAAAGTTTGAAATAATTGGCTCCTCTATTACTTCTTTTTCCATTTCCTCACTATTTTCTTCTAATTCTGTTTGCTTCTGTCGTTTACTTCTTTCATTTACTGCTTCTGCTTGACGTTCTTCACGTTTTACCTTCCATTTTTGTACATCACCTTTGATTTCATCCGTTGTTTTAATCAGGAAGGCTTTTATTCGTAGGTATGCATGATGTAAAAATTCACTGAAAGATTTTCCTGTCAATAATAATAAACCGACAATAATGGAAACATAAGCAATCATTTTTGCACCGGTCGATTCGAACAACACAAAAAGCAGTGCAAAAAAAACCGCACCGATTAATCCTCCGCCTAAATCAACGGTTGAACTTTCATTCAATAAGTCATCCCAAAACAATTCCCATGTATTTTTTATGACACTCGGGCTTTGTATAATCCCTTGTTTAGTCAAAGGGTCAAATAAAGCAATGTGTGTTAATAATAATATTGCAATAAATATAATATAAATACCGACAAGCCTACGATTGGAAAACTTCGGCCATTCACGCTTCCATATTAAATATATACTTAATGCGATAAGCCCTAACGGTAAAATGATATACCATTCACCAGCAATGAAACGGAAGAAATGAACAAGCCCCCTACCTACTAAACCTAAATTCAGAATGGAAATAATAGATAAAGCTAGTAATATAAGTGAGCCTGCTTCAAATTTAATTGTTTGTTTTAATTTTGTTTGACTTTTTCTCCTTCTTTTTTTTCTTTTCGCCATATGTATCACCTAGTCTTTCTACTCAAAAAGATGAGGCTGTCTACAGCTCTTCTTGATTAGACTCTGTTGGACAGCCTCTTTTCGTTATTATATCATAATCGACTTTTTTAGAAATATTTAACATATGCTAGTTAAAAAAATTTACCAGATTCGCATTGTAGCTCCAGGATAAATTTGCTCATGTAAATAATGTTCAGGATCGGTACTCATGACTTTTGTTATTTTCCATTCCATGTTATTCAAAGGTTGTGCAGCAACTGGTATCCCTTGATAGATAAACAATTGTTCGGTATTTTCTTCCATTTCCGTTGATTGTAATAAAAGTTCTGGTGGTACGATTGTATGTATGATCATTGGACAATCCCATCCTCACTATTCTTTTTTAATTCAATTAACTCATTTAATTTTTTCATCGCTTGTCCAATGCCACCAACTTCATTAATCAATCCATATTTAACCGCATCTGTCCCAACGACATTCGTTCCGATATCTCTTGTCAAATTACCTTTAGCAAACATTAAATCTTTAAAGGTCTCTTCCTGTATTTTCGAATGTTTTGTTACAAAGGAAATGACACGATCTTGCATTTTGTCCATATATTCAAAGGTTTGAGGTACACCAATGACAAGACCGGTTAAGCGGATGGGATGGATCGTCATGGTTGCAGTCTCCGCTATAAAACTATAATCACAACTTACAGCAATTGGAACACCGATTGAATGTCCACCACCAAGAACAATCGACACGGTTGGTTTAGAAAGAGAAGCTAACATTTCAGCGATTGCAAGCCCTGCCTCTACATCGCCTCCAACCGTATTTAATATCACGAGCAACCCTTCAATTTTCGGGTTTTGTTCAATAGCTACAATTTGCGGTATAACATGTTCATATTTTGTCGTTTTATTTTGCGGCGGTAACTGCATATGACCTTCAATTTGACCGATTATTGTTAAACAATGAATATTCGAGTCCTTCGTCATTTGTGGCGTGTTCGTTTGACCGAGTTGCTGGATTTTTTCAATCAAAGGATTTGACGGTTTTTGTTCTTCTTTTTGTGGCATTTCTTGATTATTTTTATTTTCACTCATTACTGAAAAACTCCTTCCAAACATGATATTTTTAGTATGAGCGAGTTTAAGGATTTCATGCTTCGGAAGGAGTAAAGGTTTATTTAAATTTCCATAATGATTGGGATAATCATTGGACGACGTTTCGTCTTATTAAATAAATAGCCATTTAATGAATCACGAATTTCCTGTTTAACATTAGACCATTCAAAAAATTGACCTCTTAAATTTTTCTCTACAATTTCTTTCACGAGTTTGGTCGCTTGTCCCATTAGTTCTTCAGATTCACGAACATATACAAATCCACGGGATATGATTTCTGGACCAGAAGCAATTTTCTTTTCATCACGATTAATGGTTACGACAACGATAAAAATTCCATCTTGTGATAGCATTTTTCGATCGCGTAATACGATATTTCCTACATCTCCAACTCCGCTACCATCGATTAATATATTCCCTGCAGTAACACGCCCATTGGCACGAATCTTGCCATGCTTAATTTCAATCACATCTCCCTTTTCAGGAATAAAAATATTTTCACTCGGAATTCCCATATGTTCAGCAATCTGAGCGTGACTAACCAACATTTTATATTCGCCATGAATAGGAACAAAAAATTTCGGTTTCATTAAATTTATCATTAACTTTAACTCTTCTCGTCTTCCATGACCACTAACATGTACTCGTTTACCACTGATAACATTTGCACCGGCACGATATAACATATCAACCGTTCGAATTAAAAATTGTTCTCCACCACGATGAGGAGAGGCAGCAATAATGACGGTATCACCTTTTTGAATCTGGATCTGATTATAAGATCTTTTCACCATCATTTGCAATGCTTCTAAGGGTTCACCTTGGTTCCCAGACATTAATACAACTACTTTATTATCAGGATATTCACCTAAATTGTTTGGGACTATAATTAAATTTTCAGGTACATATAAATATCCGTTTTTTGCAGCCATCTGAAAGATATGATGCAAAGCACGTCCAACGATGGCTACTTTTCGTTCTGATTTATAAGCAGCATTGATTAGTCTTTGAATGGCATTAATTTGCGAAGCATAACAAGCAAAGATAATTCTACTCTTAGCACGTTTAAATACATCATCGAGTTCCTTTGCAACTGTAATTTCGGACGGTGTATAACCTTCTTTCTCGGATTCTGTACTATCTGATAATAAACATAAGACACCACGATCTCCTATCTTTGTCATCTTACTAATATGGGCACGGTATAATGGATCTGCACTCTGATCAAATTTAAAATCTCCGGTATACACAATATTTCCTTCACTCGTTTCAATACAAATTCCAACGGCATCTGGGATACTGTGGTTCACATGGAAAAATGTGATTTTTGCGTGTTCAAAGGTTAATTGTGTATTTTCTTTAACCTCTCGAAAATCAATTTTCAACGATAATCCATGTTCTTTAAGTTTAATCTTCGTCAAGGCTAATGTTAACCTTGTCCCGTATACAGGAACATCAATTTGTCTCAATATATAAGGTATCGCTCCAATATGATCTTCATGTCCGTGTGATAAAAAGATACCTCGAATCCGATTTTTATTCTCAACTAAATATGAATAATCTGGAATGACAATATCAATACCGAACATCTCATCTTCTGGAAACATAAGTCCTGCATCAATGACAAATAAGTCATCATGGACTTCTACAACATACATATTTTTTCCAAGTTCTCCCACTCCCCCTAAACAAAGGATTTTAATGGACTTTGCGAATTCATTAACCAAGAAAAACATCCTCCTGTAAAGTTATAAATTTATCTTGCTTCAACGGGCAACGTCGATTCATCTGTACTTTAGCCCGATTCGCTAC
>CADBNU010000331.1 GCA_902796085.1 Heyndrickxia coagulans | reverse complement strand
TGGTTTAGCTCGGTTTAAATAAATAATTGATTTTGGAATTGCTCCTATACCGGAAGTTTCGATTCCTACTTCATGTAAAGTTTCTTTTGCAGCTTTTTGTAGAACAATGGCTTCCAGTATCGTTCCCAATAACAAAACACCAAGGGCGAATAGGATTCCATCTGATTGTTCTTTAGGATGTAAAAAATGATGGAGACCTTCTTTTACTGTTTCGTAAGAAAGTATTGCAACGATGATGACTGCTCCTAAACAAACAAGATTCACTACCCGCCCAAATCCATTTGGAAACCGTTTTGTAGGCGCCTTTTTTGATAAAGCAGAACCAATATAGACGAAAAATTGATTGGCTGCATCTCCTAATGAGTGCATCATTTCGGCAAACATGGCTACATTCCCTGTAAAAAAATAAGCTGCTCCTTTAATAATACCTAAAGTTAAATTCACAATTGCTGCAGATAATGATGGTTTATTTCCGTCTTTTAGTAATTTTATTATTTCTAACATCGATTTCCTCCAAATTAAGATAAAATTTCAATTTCAATTTTTTGAATATAAGGAAGTGCATGAAAGGTGTTAAAAACTGTATAAGTGTTATTTTTTAATAATGTGGAAAAACGAATATCAACTTCATAAGTCAGATTTTCGCCAGTAATGCGAATATTATCGATAACCATCCCGTTTTTTTTCATGAACTTTAGCAATTCCTCTATATTTTCTTTATGTGCAATCTTTGCTTTAAGAGAAAGTTCTCGCATCCTTATTCGTTTTGGCCCAATTTTTGTTAAAAAAGGTGCTACGATTTCAATACCGAAAACGACAATGATAACTGTTAATAATGCTTCTATATAAAACTCGGCACCGACAGCAATTCCAATTCCAGCCGCTCCCCAAACGATAGCAGCTGTGGTTAAACCTGTAATACTATCGTTTCCTTTTCTTAAAATGACACCTGCACCTAAGAAGCCGACTCCGCTCACAATTTGGGCTGCAAGTCTTAGTGGATCCATTGTGATGTTGATATCACCTCTAGGAGGGGTACTATATGCAGTATCAATCGAAATAATGGTTAATAAACAACTAAATGTAGAAATTACTAAGCTAGTTTTTAATCCCACAGGTTTTTTCTTTAATTCTCTTTCGATTCCGATAATTAAACTTAACATTGCAGCAAAGGCCAATTTAAATAAAACGACGCTGCGAATCGTTTCATGAAAAATGTGAAAGTACCCCAAGACATTTCCCCCTTTTTTTATTGTGCAAAAACATTAATCATGTAAAAATGGATATTGAATAAAGTAAAGTTAGGGGTAAATAAAATGGAAAAACCACCGATTCATCCATCTATAGCAATCATTATTGGTGTCATTTCGATTTCTTTTTCTGCTATTTTGGTAAAACTAGCAGATGCTGAATCGGGTGTTATCGCTTTTTACCGTATGCTATTTACGGTGTTAATCTTGTCACCGATATTTTTAAAAAAACATGTACACGAATTAAAAATGTTAAATAAAAGAGATTGGTTGTTCTCTACAATTGCCGGAATCTTTTTGGCATTTCATTTTATACTTTGGTTTGAATCACTAAACTACACTTCGGTTGCAAGTTCTACGGTTCTTGTTACAATGCAGCCCTTATTTGCTTTTGTAGGAACATATTTATTTTTTAAAGAACGCATTACAATGCAAACAATATTGTCTGGAATTATTGCTATATCCGGTAGTGTTTTAATTAGTTGGGGAGATTTTAAAGTAAGTGGCAATGCTTTATTTGGAGATATACTAGCGCTTATTGCTTGTGGCTTAGTAACAGCATATTTTTTATTTGGACAAGATGTAAGAAAGAGATTATCCTTAATTACATATACGATGGTCGTATATTCTATTAGTACAGTTTGTTTATTATGTTATGTCATAATAAGAGAAGAGTCATTTGGTCCTTATCCAATGATGACATGGATATGGTTTTTGTTGCTTGCAATCCTTCCGAATTTACTTGGCCATTCACTTTTTAACTGGGCTATTAAATGGATAAGCACTACAGTTATTTCAATTGCAATATTATTTGAACCAGTTGGTGCATCAATTTTAGCATTGTTTATTTTTGGAGAAAAATTGATAGTTACACAAATTGTTGGTGGAATTATAGTAATTGCAGGAATTTTGTTGTTTGTACTAGATTTGAAAATGCTAAAAATTTTTTTCAAAAAAACTATTGACTCCTAATGAAATGTGTTTTAATATATATCATGTCCTTAGCGGACGAGATAAGTTTTGTAATAAAAAACAAAAAATAACAAAAAACATCTTGACAATAACAAAACAAGATGTTAAAATAAAAAAGTTGTTTCGACCGATAAATAACGAAACAAAAATGAACCTTGAAAACTGAACAACAAAACGTTAATGCAATAAATTGTCTAGTTGTTAACCCTCGTTGACAAACTAGATTCGGACATTAAATTTTTGAGCAAATCAAATTTTCTTTTATGGAGAGTTTGATCCT
>CADBNU010000330.1 GCA_902796085.1 Heyndrickxia coagulans | reverse complement strand
TTTAGAATGAGGGAAACTGAGGAATGGATAAATTCAAGTACGGATAAAGTGGCTCAATTTTAAATTGCGAAATGGCTCACTTATTACTTGCGAAATACATCTAACAAGAGTCTTTCTGTTTTCTAAATTGACATACATTCGAGACTATCCAAAAATATCGCAATATAGATACTCTTTTTGACGAGGGAATATTCTGAATGTTATAATACATTCGAAAATAATAAAAAGGGGGGATTACTGTTGAGTAAAGTTCTTAACTTGCAGAAAGTTAAATTAGAAGCTGTGACATCTGAACCACAAGTTGCATTCAGTGCTAGTTCATGTTTTGCTGGCAGCTGCGGTGGTGGTCCAGTAAAAACTACAACTTAACTTTTCAAATAGCTGTAAGCATTGTCTTACAGCTATTAACAATTTGGTAAAGGAGAGGATTTTACCTTGCAACCAGTTGCTAATAGTTTACATGCCTATTACCTAAAATTTAACCAACATTACTATAATAATGCCGACTATTATGCATCAGGTGAAGAGTTAATATCTATAGTAAAAAAATATACTTCTCAAGATACACATATATCAAGAAATGATATATGGACTATGGTGAATTATAAAGACGTTTTTGATTCTATACCTATACAAGGTTGGAAGATTCATGCCTCAGCAACTTATATCAATCATAAAGAGATTTTAGAAATTGTGTCGGAATACTGTATTAATAGAAAAATTCCATTTAAGTTTACTTGTGATTCTCAAATGTTTCTAGTAATTAATAATAAAGCTATGGCTCGAGGAGCTTCGGGTAAATTTATAACAATTTACCCTAAAAATAAGGACGAATTTAAAGTCATCTTAGAGGAACTGTATCAGAAGTTAAAACATTACGAGGGACCATATATTTTATCTGATAGAAGGTATAAAGATTGTAAAGTCCTATACTACAGATATGGTACAATGAAAAACCGAAATTATTTAAACTATAGAGGAGAAAGAGTTAGTTATTTACTGTCTCCAGATAATCGTATTGTTGCTGATTTAAGGAATTCATACTTTAATCTTCCTGATTGGGAAACGGACGATTTATACATTGAAGATGAAAATAACTCAAGTGAAGACATTCTTCTAAATAATCGATATTTGATATCAACTGCTTTAAATTTCTCCAATACTGGTGGAGTTTATAAAGCAAAAGATACTTGGAATAACAATGTTGATGTAGTTATAAAAGAAGCAAGAAGACACACTGGCTTAGATATTAAAGGAAATGATGCTGTCCATAGATTAAAAAATGAATACAATAAATTATTGAAGGCTAAAGATTCTGGTGTTACACCTCAAGTGGTCGATTATTTTACAGAATGGGAGCATGAATTTTTAGTAGAAGAATTTGTTGATGGAACTGTTTTAACAGATTTTATATTTAAGAAAAACCCACTAATAAGAGACAACCCTGGAACAGAACTAGTCAGAGAATATTGCGAAAAAATTCCTCAATTATGGTTAAAACTAGCAAAAGCATTTAAAAAAATATTCGAAAAGGATATTTGTATTAATGATGTATCTTTTCACAATATAATCATTAATAATGAAGAAACTATGAAACTAACTTTTATTGACTTTGAGGGTTCCTATTATGCTTCTTCAGAACAACCATATGATTTAGGCACCCCTGGTTTTAGAATCGGATATAACGAACGTTTAAATCCGTTTGAAAATGAGTTAAAAAAATTAGGATATATTTATTTAAGTTCTATTTTTCCATTAAATAACATACTTGAACTTTCAAAAAATAAAGCCTTTGATATAATTAATCACTTAAAAATACACCTTCCTATCCCAATCTACATGTATGATTTAGTAGAGGATATAATTTCTGGTAACATTAATACAGTTGATAAAGTAATTGAAATTCTGGAAAAAAACAATTCAAATAACATAATTCATTTTCAGGAATCTAATTTTGATGAAATTAATGAAGATTTTAATTATGAGAAAATTAAACAAAAAATTAGTATTATAGAAGAAGCAATCTTCCAATCCATGAATTCTAATGATGACTCAAGATTATTTCCAAGTGATCCAGTTGTATTCATGACTAATCCCCTTAATGTTGCCTACGGTTCTTATGGAGTATTGTATGCATTAGGAAAAAATCACACCAATAGTCCTTATAAACACTTGTTTTCAAAAGCTATGGGATGGAATCTTCTGAAAAGTATTGACCATGATAATTATACAGGAGGATTATTTGTCGGTACATCTGGGATTTCATGGGTATTAACATCTTTAGGATATCTAGAAGAAGGAAAAAGAGTTCTTGATTTAGGAAATATACATCCAAAATTAAATGAAAGTGCCGATATTTTTTATGGTACAGCAGGAAATGGACTTGCTAATTTGTATTTCTATAAGAAAACAAATGATGAAAAATATTTAGATATAGCAATCGAACGAGCTGAAGATATTATTAAAAAATCGAAAAATGACGAACAAGGAAATATATTTTGGGAAGATATTCATGGTGACATATATTATGGATATGGTAGTGGATCATCTGGTATTTCTTTGTTTTTATTATATATGTACCTTGAAACAAATAATGAGAAATACCTTAACTATGGAATAAAAGGATTGAGTCATGATTTATTCCATGTATTTGTTAATGAAGATGGTGTTTTAGCTTTAAATCGTGGTAGTAAAAAGGAGAATTCTCATGTTCAATCTCCATACATTTATGATGGCATAACAGGACTTGGGACTACCCTTTTAAGATATAATCTAATAGTGAACAATCCAGAGTATAGTAAAGTAATTAATTCTATAATAAGGGATTCTAAAAACAGAATCATAACAGTCTTTCCCGGATATATGAGGGGATTAAGTGGGATAGCAAACTTTATGTTGGATTATTTAGAAGTAACAAATGATCACTCAATCATCCCTTCAATCAATAAAATATTAACAAGTTTAGATTTGTTTTTTGTAAAGGATAACAATGTATCTGGGTTTGCTGGAGAACAGTTGTTTAGAATTTCTCATGATTACTCAACTGGAAGCTCAGGGGTACTTTTATTATACAAACGAATTTTAACTTGTTTAAATGGATCCTTAAATAATAACAATTTCTTTTTAGACGAATTTTATTTTAAAAATATTAATTTAAAGAAAAAAGAAAAAGTACACAGTGGTCCTTAATAATTATGTTCAAAAATTATATAATTGCTGTTTATTCGATTTCAAAATTCACTTTTTCAAAATATATATGTCTTTATTATGTAATAAATAACATAATTACGGTGATAAATATATGTTGCAAAATAGAAATATATCTTTATTTGTAATCAATGACTTTGTTTCACAAATCGGAAATAGCATCTTTTCAATACTAATAATGTGGTATGTGTATGAAACAACTGCATCCGCAATAGCCACAGCTCTAATTGGATCCTTTACTCATATTAGTGCTTTCTTTATTGGCCCGATTGCTGGAGTTTATGCTGATAGAAGTAAAAACCCCAAATCGGTGTTTTCTTGGATATTGAGGTTTAATTCTTTCATTTTAATAATCATGGTAATTTGCATCTATATATTAAGTAATGAAATGGAAATATTTGCA
The DNA here is from genome assembly GCA_902796085.1 of Heyndrickxia coagulans. GTDB lineage: Bacteria > Bacillota > Bacilli > Bacillales > Caldibacillaceae > Pallidibacillus > Pallidibacillus thermolactis. The sequence goes on along the minus strand of CADBNU010000330.1, from coordinate 1,144 downwards.
GTTTTCGTTTTGGTTGCAATAAGAAACATTTCATTTGATTTCTTATACCCTGTTCAAACTAGAGTTATCCCCTTAATAGTACCAAAAGATTCAGTTACCAAACTATTCGGATATAGAAGTGTTTCTAGTAATATTTCATCCTTATTAGGTAATGCAGTTTCTGGATTTGTTATTTCATTAGTAGGCATTATAGGGGGGTTAATACTAAACTCCATAACATTTTTTTTAAGCTCGATATTAATTAGTTTGTTAAAATTAATACAATCTCCTCAAACCAATAAAGTAAAAGATTTAAATAGCGAGGGTTGTCAAGGTTTTGAAAGTAAAAAAATGGGACTAAAAAAGGAATTGTTGGAAGGTTCAAAGGTTTTATGGAATAATCACTCTCTCAGAAAAATAGCAATAATTTCTTGTTTGTTGAATGTAGTTAGTATGGTCGGACCGATGATTGTTGTATATTTTAATAGTTATTTAAATGCTTCTTCTACAACCTATGGAGTTTTTAACGCAATGATAACTTTGGGAAGTATCATAAGTGGAGCGATAATTGGATTACTGATAAAAAAACACAATAATTCTACAATCGTTTTATTTGGATGGTCATTGTTGTCTATCATATTCTTTTTTATGGCATTAAATAAGGTAATTTGGATAATCTTCGTTTTGGGATTACTATTAGGTATATGTTTAACCCTACCTAATATTATTTTAAATTCAGTACAAATTCTAATAATTCCCGATGAGTACAGAGGGCGTGTTTCTACCCTTTTACAAGCCGTCAGTGTTGTATTAATTCCTGTATCAAATTTTTTAGGTGGAATAATAGCTGACAACCTTGGTGCGAATTATGTGTTTTTATTTTGTGGCTTATGGCAATTTTTAGTGGTTTTGATTGTATATAAAAATCGTGAACTTTTCAATATACAAAGTACAGAAACGGAAACGGCTTTGTGATGTTAATGATTTAAGTAATATATCATTTTGCATAAAGCAAGTTACATAAATTAAAAAAACCTCCTTTTTAAAGGAGGTTTCAGACTGTCGACAAACGGGGCTGTCCCCAACTCAAATGCTTCATTTGAGTTGGGATTTGTCTTTTTTTGCTCATCATTTTCTAAGATTCTTATCTTATTTAGGCTGGACA
>CADBNU010000329.1 GCA_902796085.1 Heyndrickxia coagulans | reverse complement strand
CAAAAGCGGGCATCTCCATTTATAGAAAATGCGGAACTAATGTTCCGCATTTTGTGCTATATATGTTTGGTTGTAAGAAATAAAACGTATTTATTTGTAGTACTTTATATTATTTTTATTATCCAAATTCTTGAACGAAAAATTTTGATTATAACTATGTCCCAAAAATGAAGTTTTTTTATAGAATGTATCTAAAGGTGTAAAAATGGATAAATTGCTTGATAAAATATCGAAATATCATTTGATAAATTATATTATTCCTGGTGTATTTGCTGTCTATTTGTCGAGATCTCTGAATGAAGTTGATTTACTGACAAAAGATTTGTTTCTTGATGTCGTCTTTGTTTATATAATGGGTTTGATTTGCAGTAGAATCGGCTCTTTAGTAGTGGAACCAATCTTAAAGTGGATTGGATTTGTAAAATTTAGTGACTATAAAGATTATCTATCTGCTGAAAAAAAAGATCCTAAATTGTCAGATTTGGTTATAGATGATAATTTGTATAGAACTGTTGTTGGATCAATTCTTTTTATTTTACTTCAGTTTATTTTCTTATGGCTTTGTGAAAAGTGCACTTTGATTAAAGATCTTTCGTCAATAATAGTTTTGACCGTTTTATTGTTGCTTTTTGTTTTTTCTTATAAAAAACAGTCTTCTTATATAAAACAGAGAGTTGAAAAGTATAAAGAATAAAAAGGAAAATGTATATATGAATATGTTTGTTTCTAGAATTTTGCATCCGATTGGTCAGGGAGCTTTTTATACAGAGCTGTTTGAATTTGAATCGCGTGTATGTAATATTGTATTTGATTGTGGAGGAACTCCTGCATATATAGAGCCATGTGTTGAAAAATTTTGCAATCACTTGAGTAATCGTCAAAATAGGGAAAGGCCTATTGTTGATGCTGTGTTTATTTCTCATTTTGATGATGATCATGTTAATGGACTTGAAAAATTATTTGAATTAGCAAATGTTAAGCGAATCTTTCTACCTCTATTAAATGATTCGGATTGTTGTGCTTTGTCGTTGTCTTTTGTTGAACACATGTATAATCCTTTATATATTAGACTATTGCGTTCTGCTGTAAATGGTGAAACTTTAGAGTGGAATGATCAAAAAATTAGTGTTATTCGCATCAGGAAAAGTGAAGGAGAAAATAATCGTAACGAAGAAGATTTTGTTTTAGATTCTGATGATGATAATAATGAAGGTGTATCTCTAAGTATTGCTAGTGGAACATCTGTTGTTTTGAAAAAAAATATTCCTTGGATTTTTAAAACATATAATTATGATAATATAAATAGAGAAAGAACGCTTCAGTTAGAAGAAGCTCTAGAAGAAAGAGATTGTCAGCTTTCATTGGATGAGCTTTTGAGATGTTGGTCAGATAATGAATATCAGGAAAAAATTCGTGAATGTTACGACTTGGTTCGTGGAACAATCAATGGAAATTCTATGGTGACTTATTCTGGTCCGCGAAGTGAAAACGTTGATGTTAATTGCGTGTGTAGCAGATGTTGTAGAATGTGTTTTGAATGTGATTTTTGCGTACGTGATTTGGCTGGCTGTATGTATTTTGGAGATTATGAAGCCAGTGGAAAGCGAAAGTGGAAACAGTATGTAGCGTGTTTTAACAATTTGATTCCGTTATTGCAAATGCAACAAGTTCCGCATCATGGCTCAAAATATAATTACAATAAATTATTGAATGATCCGGTTAAATTTAATTTTATATCAGCTGGTAAAAGTAATAGGTTCCGTCATCCTCATAATTGGACACTTAATGAATTGAATGAATCTTGTGTACCTTGGGTGTGGATCCATGAATTTTCAAAAAGTCTTCTTTTTGAGTATGATGTTCGTTTTGATTAATAATTCATGGTAAAATAAAATTCCCTTTCCACATCTTGTAAACCTTTACATGGCGAAACTTCGGTTTCGCCATTTTCTGTAAAATGCGGCAATATCGTAAGAAATTAAAAGCAATTATTTACGGCTCTCTTCTCGAAATTTTGTGTTAAAAGTTTTATGTTTTCCTCGGTTTGGGT
>CADBNU010000328.1 GCA_902796085.1 Heyndrickxia coagulans | reverse complement strand
TCCGTCAAACACATCTGAAAGCCTCGTCCAAATTGTGAACAGGACATCCTCTCTTTCTGGATTGTCTTCAAAATCAATGTAGATATCCAAGTCACCAGTTGAAGAATTTTGACTGTCCTCCAAAGAACAGTTCTTCAGCACTGCAGTACTCTTAGAAGTTGTTGACCAATCATGTTTCGCAGCGTTACGAATAATATTCTCGATAATTGTGAAAAAGGCATGCTGTCCCACACACCCTCCTGGAATGGCAAGCGAGACATCATACGAGAAATCAATGGATTCAAGTTTTGTGTCATCTCTTTGTTTATTTTTTATGTACTTGATAAAGTCATATTCAGATTTGCCATTTCTATCTACCTTGCGTATATGAAATTTTATTCGTCCACCACACTCGGACATCGCGCGGTCGCTTTGAAACTCCCATGCTTTCAAGCCTTCGCTTACAGAAATATAATTTAGCAAATGTCGTTGGGACAAAAAGTTTTTCATCATTTCACCAACGAACATCGTCGGCTGACTCCAAGATGGGCGATCTGTGGTTGCTGTCGCAATATAATCCATCCGATGCTGAATGTATTTGTAAAGCATTTGATCATCTGGCATAGTAGCAACATTATGTGATAAAACGGTCAACACATGGCTTCCTATGTTGTGCGAGCCGTTCCGTGACATAATTGAACCAATGGCAGTCTTTACTTGCGACATTTGCAATCGATAATTAGAGACATAAGTTATGTGTTCAAAAAGAAACTGCGACAATGACGAAAAATATATTTGTATTTTGGGAAGAAGCTGAGCAAAAGATTGCATTTCCTCAGCATTGACATTTAAAGATCCAACAATAGTATAGAGAAGGCGTGGTTTTGTAAAAAACAAAGTTTCTGAATAAAAAACAACTACTGGAATAAAAAATAAAACATCAGATGGACTAGTTTCAATTTGATAGTTAATCACCGATTCAATCTCAGAAGTAGTGTACTTATTAGTGTGTTGAGCAAATTCATTACATTTAATTTCATATAATTTAATATCTTGAGTGCAGTAATAACATTTTTTTCCCTTTTTACGTAAAATAAAAAACTTATTATAACAAAATTTTGGATCAACAGAACGCAAGAATGTCGAAAATAGTAAATTCTCATTACTCTTTAATTTTTCAATAAGCTCATTGAATACCACTGGGTAACAATAAATTCTTCCTTGCTTATGTGTTTCTGGATCCAACGGGATAAGAGCAAAATGATCAAATGAAACCTTCTCCAATAATAAATTACACCTTTTATAAGCATCTATTAAGAAGCTCATTAAGGCTTTTTCGTATTCTTTATATTTAATTAGATTCATGATAGTTGTTCACTTTTTTTATTGAACCATTATCCAAAACCCCAACTTCTATAGGAAAGTAAAATGTTCTTCTATCACTACATGTTATTTCACCCAAAATACTTGGAATATCTTTTAGACTTACAAGTAATTCTTTTGTTTTATCTATATCCTAATTCGAGGCACTGTATGCACGCAATGCAACATCAGTAATGCAAAATGCATACGCAGCTGCCATAATGGCAGGCCCCTTACCGAATCGTTGCATATACAAATCTCTAAATTTTTTGAAATCAACAAATTTATTATCTTCTTCCAAATTAAAAGGAGCATAGCAAATATAAATTCGATCTGCAGCAACACCTGCTTGATTTATAGTATGTGGAGTGTTAAAAGACATTGGAACACAAATATCTCCTTGGTACTTAAGCTCTCTTAAACGTTTTGCGGCCAAGGCTGCACTACTTTCAAGCATGGCTATAAAAACAACATCACTTTGAGATGATAATATGTTAGTAACTGCAGTATTGATATTATCCGAAAATGATATTTCTTCTACATTTTTTACCGTAAGGTTATATTTCTTTGCTTGATCAAGAAAAATTTCTCTTGCGTCATTTCCTAATTCATCCTTTGGATATATGATAGAAATTGTTTTTATCTTTTTTGAAGACCAGTATCTAAACATGGTTTGAAGTTCTTGGCGAAAGTCAATACTCAAATTATAAACGTTCGGGTTTCTAAGAGTAATGTTCGGATCAGAAACTAAAGTTAGAAACGTTAATTCATTGAGATTTTCATTTACAATAGCTTTTGCTGATACTGAAGATACACATACTAACATATTTATCGGTTCTTTGCTTTTAAGACTATTATAAGCTGCAATGCTGTCTTTGACAGTTCCTTTACAATCCTCATAT
>CADBNU010000327.1 GCA_902796085.1 Heyndrickxia coagulans | reverse complement strand
ATAATATTAAATTCAACATTTAACCATTCTCCTTTTCCGTAAATACGGTCTCTTGTCACACCGGGGACATCTTCCTCAATTGAAATACGTTCCCCGACGATTCTGTTAAATATTGTTGATTTACCGACATTTGGCCTGCCAACTATAGCTACTACTGGCATTGACATATTCTTCACCTCTTCATCACTTCTTAAGATTCTTTCATGGCTATTTTAATGGAATGGCAAGTTTCAAGGATTTTCAATTAATTATCCCCTAGGCTAATATCTGATTGAAGCGAATCATCGCTTGCTATCCATCTATTTATATAAATGATAGAAAATAAACCCTTCTAGCCATAAAGAAGGGTTTAATCCATCCGTCTTCCATTTACAAATTATCCGAAGAAAATGTCCCAATATATTTTACCAAATTATAACTCATTTGCCAAATTGGATTAATGTTTTACGATAATCATGATTTCATCAGTTATTTTATGGGCAATTCCATCTAAAATCGGTTCTAGAACAGAACATATTTTATACATTTCCTCTTGGTTATCACAATGGAAAACAGCAATTCCACTCGGAGCTTTCTTTGGATTTGTCGTAATTACTGCCAGGATCATTTTCTCAATAGACATAACCAAATTCATTCCTCTTTCGTATTTCTTTCTGTCGGCATTCTTATTGCATTTTCCAAAGTTGGTGTATTGCCGATAATTTCAAGGGCCCTTTGAATATCGCGATTTTGTGGTAAAACAAAAACGGCAACCCGTCCGTCTTCCAAATCCCGTTTTGCAAGCGGCACAAGAGCCGGTGTACCCGAATCTCGATAAACACCTAAGGCTACTGAGACATCATGTAAAATGGCTTGTCGTTGCCCTAAATTGGCTATCGTCGAACGAGCATCGAAGTTTTTCGGCTTCAAGATAAATCCCATGCCGTATTTTAATATTTCTTCCTGCCTTTGGGGAAGGCCGATATTCATAATATAAATATTATCGATATAAAGTCCCTCATTAACAAAATGCGGTTTGACAAATTCAATATCAACAATATCTTTCAGTTTCCCGCCACCCATCAATTTTTTTGAAATAAGTATGCAAATCAGCGTAGCAATCAGTCCCACAACAATATTAAACTCGATATAAACCAATGTTGTAATCATTGCCGTAAAGATAACTAAATAATTGCGGCTTTCAAAAGCAACTGCGATTCCCTCGATATATGTGCTGCCACGGGTAACTAATTCATAAGAATCAAGCTGTGCTAACGTATTTCTTTCCATATTACGAACTTCCCGAAATTGAGAAGCAGCAACCGTCAAAAACGTAATCGCGGTAATATTTTCTTCCATTAAAGCCGGGATTGCTACTGCTCCTAAAGCTGAGGCAATAAATCCTAGTGCTACATGGATAATTTTCCCATGTAAATAAGTAGGATATTGCCGATAATCCGTTCGTAACATTAATATACGATCAAACAGACCGCATGCCATTCCAAATAATACCGGATATACGTATTCACTCATATTACAATTGTTTCTCCTTCTTTTGCTGAAAGTTTTTATGTTCAAAAGTCGTTTGTAAATATTCAAAACCGGACCAGATCGTTATAAAAACACAAGTCAAGGTCAAACCATCCAGAAAAGCGAAACTGCCAATCGGAAAATCAATGGAGAATTTTTTTAAAATGATCGCATAAAGGATATCTCCTTGAATAAGTCCAATAATAGTTGAAAAAATTCTTGCCTTATATTCTTTAAAAAGTAAAACAGCTAAACAAGCGCCAAGAAAACTAAGCAATATCTGCTGATCAATAAATATCCACACCGGATCATATAAAGATATGAGGTAAAAAACAGCTGTTGCACTCGATACAATAAAAATCCCGATGGTACAATATAGAAGTTTCCAAAAGGGTAATTTTATAAATGTTAAAAAAGATATGAATAATAATAATAAAGTTGCTAACGATATATCAAGTCCGAGAAACCGAATCTTAAAAACAGACAAAATGATTGCTACAAGAAGGCATGCAGCTATTGGAAATCGATAGGGATTTGTTTTTTCCATAATAAATGTAGAATAAATCCATCCCGCCCAAGCAAGTCCGAAGAAAACAAAACCTGTCATATACTCCCTCCTATCTTTTCCATTATGAGCAAAATTATGTATTTTAAAACGTAACGATACTTTGAATCCACTAAAAAGGGCAAAATTATCCTTGAGAGTCTTACAAATATAAACGATGAGAAAGAAGAGAAGTTAGGCTATTTCGTAGTAAGATGGTGAGGGCATGATTTTGGCGGCCAGGCTCGTTTCTTTTACCAAGACATAAAGAAAACTCGGCGAGAGGAATGCCGAGTTTTCTTTATTTAACTCACAGTTTTAATTT